>JBGSBQ010000634.1:0-2797 GCA_041730475.1 Sphingomonadaceae bacterium | reverse complement strand
AAACCGCAGAGCGTCTTTCTGCCTGTCGTTGCAAAAATTCCAAACGAAATTACACGCCCGGCTTTGCCTGTTCAGCAAACCGATCAACGACTTCACTCGGTAACGATAGACCAAAATCATACTGTAATTATATACAGTTATTTCAACCAAGGGGCAACGACTGCTACGCAGTCAGCTCATTTCACTCCCCGCCCTGAAGGACGGGGTTTCTTGGAGCAAATCTGATGAAAGCACTAGTGTTGAAACGCTACGGCGGCGCACCGCAGCTCGAATTCGCTGAGCTCGCGCGGCCGGCCATCAAGCCCGATGAAATACTGGTTCGGGTACACGCTGCTGGCCTCAATCCCATCGACAACATGATTCCGACGGGGAGCTTCAAGCCTTTGCTGAAACTTCAGTTACCGGCCACCATGGGCAGTGATCTGGCCGGCGTGGTGGTCGAGACCGGGAGCCAGGTCAGCCGGTTCAAGGTTGGTGACGCGGTATTCGCCAGCACCTTTGGGCTTGGCGTCGGCACGCTGGCCGAATATGCCGCCGTACCTGAGCGGGTGGCAGCGCTGAAGCCGGAGCAGCTCGATTTAGTTCAGGCGGCGTCGATACCGATGGTGGCACTCACGGCGTGGCAAGCGCTGGTCGAACGGGCCCAGTTGCAGCCGGGCCAAAAAGTATTGATACCGGCCGGGGCAGGGGGCGTCGGCAGCATGGCGATCCAGCTGGCGAAATTGCTGGGCGCCAAGGTCGCGACGACCACCAGTAGCGCCAATGTGGCGTGGGTGCGCCAGCTTGGCGCTGACGAGGTGATCGATTACAAGCGGCAGTCCTTCGAGACACTGCTGCGCGACTACGACGTGGTGCTGGCAACACTGCGCGGCGGCGAGCTGGAAAAGTCCCTGCAGGTGCTGGGGCCGGACAGCAAGATCATCTCGCTGATCGGCCCGCCGGACGCGGCATTCGCGCGCAGCCGTGGCATGAACCCGGTGATGCGCTCGGTGTTTGGCATGCTGAGCTGGAACATCAGACGTCCGGCCCGGCGCCGCAAGGCCAGCTACTCCTTCCTGTTCGTGCGCCCGGACGGCCAGCAATTGGCGACGATCGGCGCGCATCTGGCGGCAGCACGGCTGCATGCTGTCGTCGATACAGTATTTCCGTTCGCGCAAGCACAAGACGGGCTGGCTTATCTTGCGCAGGGCAGGGCAAAGGGCAAGGTCGTGGTGCAACTGGTGTAGTCTGGTGCGGACCGCCATGTTGCTGGCCCGCGCTGGCCATGTGGCTTGCTAATGTTCCCAGTAGCCGCGGCGTAAAGCGATCATCACGGCGTGGGTACGATCGCGGGCATCGAGCTTTTGCAGGATCGATTTGATGTGCGCCTTGACGGTGTTTTCGCTCAACCCTAAGCGCTGCGCCACGCTCAGGTTGGAATTGCCCTCGGCGACGATGCGCAGCACCTCCGTCTCGCGTTCGCTGAGCGAGTCGAGTTGCAGGCTGTTGAGCAAGGTGGAGATCTGGTGTGGCAACAGGTTCCGTTGGCCGGTATGGATCGACACGATGTAATCGCTCAATTCGGTCCGTGCCAGGCTTTTACGGATGTAGCCGCTGGCACCCGCTTTCAGGCCGCGACAGACCTGAATGTCACCGCTGTAGGTGCTCAGGATGATGATGCGGGCCTGCGGATTGATGCGACGGATGGCTGTCGTCGCAGCAATGCCGTCGAGGCCAGGCATCTGGATATCCATCAGCGTGATATCGGGCAGGAAGCGCTGGTATTGTTCGATGGCGATGGCGCCGTCGCAAGCCTCCGCCACCACCGAAAATTTCGGGCTGGCGGATAAGACAGCTGCGATACCACTGCGCAGCAAGGGATGATCATCGGCGATCATCACGCGGATCGGGTCTTGAACGTCGCTTTCCATAGCCGTGCTCCAGAAGGTTCGGCTACGACGCTACCATTGTCGGCGTGGGTTGGCATCACCCTATCGGGGGTATGCATGTGCTGCCGGAATATATAGGTGCCATTCCGTGCCCTTGCCTGCGCAACTGTGCAGTACAAGCCGCGCCTGGATGCTGGCCGCGCGTTCTGCCATGCCGCGCATGCCCCAGTGATGCTGGCGTCCGCCATCGCGCTGGATCTCGTCCGGAATGCCGATGCCATCATCGCGCACCACGCAGTGCAGTTCACGGGCGCCATAGCGCAGGTCGACCGCTATCGTACGCGCGCGGGCGTGGCGGTAGGCATTCGTGATGGCCTCGGTGATGATCGCCACCGCGTCGTCATACACGGTGGCATCGAGCGCGCGCACGGTACCGCTAAGCTTCAGGTGAACCGGGCTGGCGTCGTCCGGCTGCAAGCGGGCCGCGCTCGCCAGTATCGCATCCGGCAGATTGAGCTGGTCCGCATCGTCGCCGCGCAGTTCGCAGATGCGTTCGCGCCCCTCATCGACGACGGCGTCCGCTTGTTGCAGCGCCATTTCAAGCTGGGTACGGACCGCATCCTTGTCCGGCAAGCGCAGCACGCTGGCATGCACATGCAGGATCAGGCTTTGTACCGACTGCAGCAAGGTGTCATGCAATTCACGCGCGATACGTTCGCGTTCGTTGACCCGTTCCTGCAGCCGGCCAGCCATCTGTCTGGCCATGCGCTGGATGTGCCAGCGATACATCAGGTATGCGGTCGACAGCAGCAGTAGCGCGCACACTAGCCTGAACCACCAGGTTTCGGTGATGGCGGGCGCAATCGAAAACCGCACCACGCTGTCACGGCCAAGCCACTGGCCGTGGTAATCCGAGGCCTCGACATGGA
>JBGSBQ010000633.1:0-2801 GCA_041730475.1 Sphingomonadaceae bacterium | reverse complement strand
AGATTATGAGGCAACGGGTCCCGGTACCGCAGCGACACGACCATGCCCGCGCCGATGAACAGCATAGCGAGTATGGCGAGCGCCATCGTCCAGTGCAGCAGGCGGGCAAGCAGATTGAAGTGGCGTGGGCGATTCATCGGACGCTCCCGCGCTGGGCGACAGCTTGGACCGTCTGGCCGCCGCTGATCTCGCGCTCGCGCCGGTTGAACGAAACCGAGTACGCCGCCGAACGGGCGTGCAGCACTGGATCGTCGCTGGCGGCGATGCCGGTCGGCAGGATCAAGGGGTCGAAATTGAGGTCGCGACACGGACCGCTGGCCTGCGGCTCGGCATGCACCAGCGTCAGCGTACCGATGGCGACCTGCTGGCGCGTGTCCGGCCAAGCCTTAGCCGGATCGTTGATTGGGTCGCCAGGCACGGCGATTTGTAGTGCCATGTCCCACACCAGCGGCGCGGCGGCCAGGCGGCGCTTCAGGTCTGCGGCGAGGAAGTTGACATCGGCCGCTTTGAGCTGCTCGGCGCTCATCGCCACGAACGGCGTACGCGGCCGCATCGACCAGCGCACCATGCGCTCGACGCCTTGTCTGTCCGTCAGGCGGAAGGCATTCACGCCATTGAAGCGGGTGTTTCCCAGACTGTCAGACTGGGGCGCGCTTTTCTCCCACGCCTGAAACGCGGCGATCTCTGGATGTGCTGCCAGCAGCGCTTGCATCTTTTTGGGATCGGGCTTGCCGGTGGCCGGATCGGGCGCCCCGGCCTCGTTCATTTGCTGGAATGCCTGCGGCGTCGAGGCGGCAAAGAACGGAAAACTGTTCATCGCAATGCGCCAGTCCTGGCCGTCATCGGTTTTCAGCTGCACGGCCATGCCGCGTACCGGGGACTCGCTGTCGGCGGCATACGGGTTATTGGACGGCGCAGAAAAGCGGCCGATGAGCGCGATCGATGGCTGCGAAAACGCGCGTGCCGTCGACAGCTTCGCCGCCTCTGCCGTCGGCGCGAAGGTGCCGGTAAAGCAGATGCCTTTGCTGTGCGCGCGCCGGAAACCCGGCTGTTGCTGGCCCGATGCCTGGGCCAGGTCCATCATTTTTTGCGGCGTCAGGTCGTGCTGGCCGATCCATCCTCCGACCCACGCGAACAGCGCGACGATCAGGGCCAAGATCAAGGTAATCGGCAGCAGAAGTAGCATCGAGCCGCGCGGAGATGGTGTGGGCATGTCTGTCTGGCCTTCGGTGATTAAATTGCTAACAACGAGAATTGTCGCATGGCTAGTGGCCACAGCGGCGCCCGCTTGCCAACGCAGACATCGCCACAGCGCTTGCGGCCAAACCCGGCCCTACGACACGACGGACGATAGGCGTGTGCACCAACATCGTGAGTTATAATCTGTCACCCTCTGGGGAGTAGCCTGCTTCCGTCTGGAAGTTCCCGTATCAACATACTCGGCGCGTCTTGCGCTGTGGTACGGGCAGCCGCAAGGTTGGCGAGACCATGGGCATATTTGCGCGTTCGTTCGGGCCGCGTGACTATGCCTTTGTATTGCCCGATCGAAAGCTCCCGATGAATATTTTCTCCACAGTAGCCCTCGCCCTCGCCATGTCCACGGATGCCTTCGCTGCGGCAGTCGGCAAAGGCGCAGCATTGCAAAAGCCTTCGCTAAAAGAAGCCCTGCGCATTGGCTTGATCTTTGGCGTCATTGAGGCGATCACGCCTGTCATTGGCTGGGGTTTGGGGCAGGTCGCAGCGTCTTATGTTGAAGCGTGGGACCACTGGATCGCATTTGGCCTGCTGGCAATCTTAGGATTGCATATGATTGTCAAGAGCTGCTCCACCGAAGCGGAGCAGGAGCAAAAGCCTGATTCACATACGTTCTGGCGGTTGGCGATCACAGGGTTTGCGACCAGCATTGATGCGATGGCAGTCGGTGCCAGTCTCGCGCTGATTGGCGCGGACATATTTGCCACCGCCGCTGCGATTGGTTTCTCAACCTTCGTCATGGTTACGCTAGGCGTGATGGTTGGTCGAGGACTGGGGGCCATTGCCGGCAAGCGCGCCGAACTCATTGGCGGCTTGGTCTTGATCGTCATCGGTGCTTTGATACTCTACGAGCATATCGGCAAGGCGACTTGATAAGGTAGGCGACAGGCACGATCTGCGCCGCGTTGTCATGCCGGTGCCTGACTGGCCCGATGGAGTGGGGAAGTACCGCAAGAAGGTGAACCAGCACCAGGCCCCGGGGACGCAGGTCTGGTGGTACGCGACCCCGCCGTCAGACATGCGCTGCGTGCTCCTATGCCGTCATGGCAGGAACCCTCCCCAGGATCGCCAGCAACGCGTCGAAGTTGGCTGGCTTGACCAGATGATGATCGAAACCAGCTTCGCGCGTGCGCGCACGGTCGCTCTCCTGCCCGTACCCGGTCAAGGCTACCAGCACCAGATCCTTTTGTGCAGGCATCTGGCGCAGCCGGCGGGCCACTTCCAGCCCGGTCAGGCCCGGCAGGCCGATGTCCAGCAGCACCACGCCTGCCGGAAAGCTCTCGACTGCCTCCAGCGCCGCTGCGCCATTGTGGACCACCCGGATCTCGTGCCCGTGCATGGCCAGCAGCAGCCCCATGGACTGGGCCGCATCCACGTTGTCGTCCACCACCAGCACGCGGCAGCATTTGTCGGCAGGCTGGGCCACTTCGGTTTGCAGCGGCAACAGCGGCTGCAGCTCGAGGGAGCTGACCGGCAGTCGTACGACGAATTCGCTGCCCTGACCCAGGACGCTGGTAACGTCCACTTTGCCACCATGTAGTTCGACC
>JBGSBQ010000632.1:0-2801 GCA_041730475.1 Sphingomonadaceae bacterium | reverse complement strand
GGGGGGGCCAGCCCCGGGGGGTCTGACCCCAGGTTCTGCCGTGGGGGTGACAGGCGCCAGCAAGCCGGCCGCCTGCAAGGCGCGGTCCCACGGCGGCACCGGCTGGTATTCCGCCACCAGAAAATCCACCAGCGCCCGCACCTTGGGCGATGGCTGGCGACTGGCCGGATACAGCGCACTCAGATAATTCAGCGGTAACTGCCAGTCGGCCAGCACCGGCACCAGCGTCCCGGCCAGCAAGGCGCGCCACGCCAGGAAGGTGGTGTGATAGACAATCCCCAACCCACGCTCGGCGGCCTGCTGCAGCACCAGTCCATTGTTGGCAGTGAACGCCGCCTGCACCCGCACCGTCTGTTTTTCGCTGCCGCGCGTGAAGCGCCAGCTGGTGCCGTCGGTCAGGTGGCTAAAGTGCAGGCAGCGGTGCCGCTGCAGGTCCTGCGGCGTCTGCGGATGGCCATGCCGCGCCAGATAGGCCGGGCTGGCGCACAGCACGCCACGGCATGGCGCCAGCGGCCGCATCGCCAGCGCATGGCTGTTCGGAATACCGCCGACCCGTATCGTCAAATCAAATCCATGCGCGATCGGATCGAGCAACGCATCATCCACCACCAGCATCGGCCTCAATTGCGGGTGCGGCAGCGCGAACCGCGCCAGCGCGTCGGCCAGCCACACGCTGCCAAAACTGGACGGGGCCTGAATCCGCAACGGCCCGGCCAGTTCGGCGCCGGCGTGACTGACCACCCGCAGCGCTTCCTGCGCCTGCGCCAGCGTGGCCTGACACGGCTCCAGATAGGCCTGGCCGACATCGGTCAGACTGACTTCACGGGTCGAGCGGTGCAGCAGGCGGGCCTGCAAGCGCTGCTCCAGCTGCATGATGTGCTTGGACACCATGGCGCGCGTCAGTCCCAGGCTGCGGCCGGCGGCAGTGAAGCTGCGCAGCCGCGCCACCTCGACAAAGATTTCCATCGCGCGTAATTGGTCCATCGCTGATTGTCTCCATATAGAAGACAATGTGTCAACCATTTACCGATTGTCCGTCCCTGCGGCCCACCGTACAATGGCTGATCCCCTTTCACCGCCGGAACCCGCCTGCCATGCTGACTGAAGCCCAACAACTCGATTACCAACGCGACGGTTACATCGTCATCCCGGATTTCAAAGCGGCCGACGAGATCGCCCGCCTGCGCGCCCGCGCGCTGCAGATTGTCGCCGAATTCGACCCCAGCGCCGCCGCCGGCATCTTCACCACCAAAGAACAGGAAAAGTCGGCCGACGACTACTTCCTTGGCTCCGACAATACCATCCGCTGCTTCTTCGAAGAGGAAGCATTTGGCCCGGACGGCCAGCTGAAACAGGACAAGGCACTGTCGATCAACAAGATCGGCCACGCCATGCACGACCTCGACCCGGTCTTCCGCGCCTTCTCCACCGACGTGCGTCTGGCCGCCGTGGCGCGCGACCTTGGCCTGCAGGATGAACAGGTGTGGCAATCGATGTATATCTTCAAGCAGCCCGGCATCGGCGGCGAAGTGCGCTGGCACCAGGACGCCACCTATTTCGACAGCACCCCGATCAGCGTCACCACCTTCTGGTTTGCACTGGAAGACGCCACCCTCGATAACGGCTGCCTGTGGGCCGAGCCGGGCGGCCATCGCAGCCCGCTGCGCGAGCGCTTCCAGCGCCACGGCAACGAAGTGCGCATGGAAAAGCTCGATGCCACGCCATGGCCGGACGACCGCAGCGCCGTGCCGCTCGAATGCAAGGCCGGCAGCCTGGTATGCTTCCATGGCCTGCTGCCGCATTACAGTGCGCCGAACCGCTCGCCGGTATCGCGCCACGCCTACACGCTGCACGTGACCGACGGCCGCAGCGCCTATTCGCCGCATAACTGGATCCAGCGCGACGCTGCCTTCCCGGTGCGCGGTTTCTTGTGAACGGAGCCAGCATGCAGATTCAGATTTTCGCGCCCCACTGGGGCAGCAACGAGCTGGCGCCACAGGTCTTCATCGACCAGGTCAAGGCCGCCGGTTTTGACGGCATCGAAATGTCGCTGCCGCTGGACCCGGTGGCGCGTCAGGACTGGACCGACCGCATCACCGCAGCCGGTCTGGGACTGATTGCGCAGCAATGGGAAACCGTGTTCCACAGCGATTTCGAGGCCCACTGCGCCGCGCTGGAAGAACTGCTGCACAATGCCTGCGCGGCGCGCCCGCTGCACGTCAATTCGCACACCGGCAAGGACTGGTACACGCTGGCCGAAAACCGCGCCCTGCTGGAACTGGCGGAGCGCATCAGCGCCCAGCACGGCGTGCCCATCGTGCACGAAATCCAACGCAGCCGTTTCAGCGGTCACCCGATGCTGCTGCAGCCCTACCTTGAACTGATGCCGCAATTGCTGCTGACGGCCGACCTGTCGCACTGGTGCGTGGCCTGCGAATCGCTGCTGGAAGACCAGCCGCAAACGCTGGCCCGCACGCTGCCGCATGTGCGCCACATCCATGCGCGGGTGGGGCATGCACAGGGCCCGCAAGTGGCCGATTTCCGCGCACCGGAAAGCGCCGCCGCACTGAACGCGCATCTGGGCTGGTGGGACGAAATTCTGCGCTTACGGCGCGCCGCCGGTGCCAAGCGCATGACCATCACGCCGGAATTCGGCCCGGTGCCCTACACCCAGACCTTGCCGTACACCCTCAAGGAAGTGTCGAACGCGTGGGAACTGAACGTGGCGATGCTGGAACTGCTGCGCAGCCGCTACCAGTAGTCAGCGCGGCGGCCGGTGTCAGGCTGGCAGTGCCTGCGGC
>JBGSBQ010000631.1:0-2802 GCA_041730475.1 Sphingomonadaceae bacterium | reverse complement strand
ACTGCCGCCAAGAATTACAAGGTCGCCCTGCACGCCTATGTGCTGATGCCGAATCACCTTCACCTGCTGGTCTCGCCCTGCGACGAAGACGGCCTGGGCCAGATGATGCAGTGGGTCGGCCGTTATTACGTCCCCTATTTCAACCAGAAATACGGGCGCAGCGGCACGCTGTGGAATGGCCGCTACAAGACCTCGCTGATCGATGCGGAACAGTATTTCATGCTGTGCAGCCGCTATATCGAGTCGAATCCGGTGCGCAATGGCATGGTGGGCAATGCGGCAGACTATCCGTGGTCCAGCTATGCCCATCACGCCGGCCTGCGCTCTGACCCCCTGATTACCGACCACGCCCTGTACTGGGCGCTGGGGAATACGCCATTCCAGCGCGAGGCGGCCTACATTGCGCTGGCGGAACCGGCGCTGAGCGCGCAGCAGAGCGAAACCATCGCCAAGGCGGTGCTGAAAGGCTGGCCGCTGGGCTCGGAACAGTTCAAAACAGCGCTGCAACACAAGATGAAACGTCAGGTGCTGCCGGCCAAACGGGGTCGTCCTTTCAAGGTTCACTCTGTCCCTAATTAAATTTTTGAGCGACTTTTAAAAAATTAATTCGACTCTGACCCTAATTGTTATTGTTGAAATTTCTGCTGCATTGCACTACTCTAGCTTTTCGATATTCAAAATGCAGCGGAGAATCCATGAAAGCCCAAGGTCTGTACGATCCGTCCAATGAGCACGACGCCTGTGGCGTCGGTTTCGTCGCCCACATCAAGGGCAACAAGAGCCATTCCATCGTTGAACAGGGTCTGCTGATCCTGAAGAACCTCGACCACCGGGGTGCCGTCGGCGCCGATGCGCTGATGGGCGACGGTGCCGGTATCCTGATCCAGATTCCTGACCAGTATTACCGCGACGAGATGGCCAAGCAAGGCGTGGAATTGCCGCCACCGGGCGAATACGGCGTCGGCATGGTATTCCTGCCGAAAGAAAACGCGTCCCGTATCGCCTGTGAGCAAGAAATCGAGCGCTCCGTGCGCGCCGAAGGCCAGGTCGTGCTGGGCTGGCGCAATGTGCCGGTCGACTGCGACATGCCGATGTCGCCGACGGTACGCGCCAAAGAACCAGTGATCCGCCAGATCTTCATTGGCCGTGGCGCCGACATCATGGTGACCGACGCGCTGGAACGCAAACTGTATGTGATCCGCAAATCGTCGGGCCATGCGATTCAGGCCCTGAAGCTGATCCACGGCAAAGAATTCTTCGTGGCCTCGATGTCGGCCCGTACCATCGTCTACAAAGGCTTGCTGCTGGCCGATCAGGTGGGCGTCTACTATAAAGACCTGCAAGATGCGCTCTGCGTGTCGGAACTGGCGCTGGTGCACCAGCGTTTCTCGACCAATACCTTCCCGGAATGGCCGCTGGCCCACCCGTATCGCCTGATCGCCCACAACGGCGAGATCAACACCGTCAAAGGCAATTTCAACTGGATGCGCGCCCGTGAAGGCGTGATGAAGTCGGCCGTGCTGGGTGAAGACCTGCAAAAGCTGTTCCCGCTGATCTACGAAGGCCAGTCGGACACCGCCTGCTTCGATAACGCACTGGAACTGCTGCTGATGGCGGGCTACCCGATTGCCCAGGCCATGATGATGATGATCCCGGAAGCCTGGGAAAATCACGGCACCATGGACGACAACCGTCGCGCCTTCTACGAATACCATGCGGCGATGATGGAACCATGGGACGGCCCGGCCGCCATGGCCTTCACCGACGGCCGTTATATCGGCGGTACGCTGGACCGTAATGGTCTGCGTCCAGCCCGCTACATCGTTACTGACGACGATCTGGTCGTGATGGCGTCGGAATCGGGCGTGCTGCCGATCCCGGAATCGAAGATCATCCAGAAATGGCGTCTGCAACCGGGCAAGATGTTCCTGATCGATCTGGAAGCCGGCCGCATCATCGACGACAAAGAGCTGAAAGACACCTACGCCAACGCCAAGCCATACAAGGCGTGGATCAACGCGGTGCGCATCAAGCTGAACGAAATCAAGCTGAGCGAAAGCCAGCTGGCGCACAACCGCGTCAAGTACAGCGCTGCGCCGGGCGAAAAAGCCGTGGCCTCGGTCCTGGACCGCCAGCAAGCGTTCGGCTACACCCAGGAAGACCTGAAGTTCCTGCTGGCGCCGATGGCTGCCGCCGGCGAAGAAGCGACTGGCTCGATGGGTAATGACTCGCCGCTGGCCGTCATGTCGAACAAGCTGAAGCCGCTGTACAACTACTTCAAGCAGCTGTTCGCGCAAGTCACCAACCCGCCGATCGACCCGATCCGCGAAGCGATGGTGATGTCGCTGGTATCTTTCATCGGTCCCAAGCCTAACCTGCTCGATACCAACAACGTCAACCCGCCGATGCGCCTCGAAGTGTCGCAGCCTATCCTCGGTTTCGACGACATGGCCCGTCTGCGCGGCATCAGCCAGCACACCGGCGGCAAGTTCAAGTCGTATGAACTGAACATCTGCTATCCGCTGGCCTGGGGTAAAGAAGGCGTGGAAGCTTGCCTGGCCTCGCTGTGCGCGGAAGCCACCGACGCCGTCAAGTCCGGCCACAACATCCTGATCGTGTCCGACCGTTCGATCGGCACGGACCGCGTGGCGATCCCGGCGCTGCTGGCCACCTCGACCGTACACCAGCACCTGGTCAGCAAGGGCCTGCGTGCCTCGACTGGCCTGGTGGTGGAAACCGGCTCGGCCCGCGAAACCCATCACTTCGCCCTGCTGGCCGGTATGGGTGGATCGCTTCGGCGCC
>JBGSBQ010000630.1:0-2809 GCA_041730475.1 Sphingomonadaceae bacterium | reverse complement strand
CACTGGATGGCATCACCGTGGCGGTCTGGGTGTTTCCGCTGCTGTGCGGCTTCTACGGGCTGACCAAGTGGTTTGCCTCCCGGCGCTACCGGTGAAGAGCCGGGTCCGCCAGCTGCGCGAGCAATACGGTTGGTCGCAGGGCGAACTGGCCGAGCGCCTGGACGTTTCCCGGCAGACCGTCAACGCCATCGAAACCGAAAAGTACGACCCCAGCATCAAGCTGGCGTTCAAGATTTCCCGATTGTTCGAATTACCGATTGAAGCCATTTTTTCCGAGGATTGAGCATGCAAGACAAACACAAGAACGCATTGCGCGTTGCCGTGGCTTTGGCGCTGATCGCCTTTGCCGGCAGATCGTATTGGATGAAAAAGCCCGATGGCGAAAAAACGACAGCGCCGGTAGCCGCTTCGGTCAAAGTCGACACCAGCCGGTCGCTGGGTTCGCTGAACTTCAAACCCTGCTCGCTGGCGCAGGGCGCGGAATCGCTGTCGGCGTTCTGCAGCACATTGAGCGTGCCGGAAGATCACGGCAAGCCCGACGGCCGGAAGATCAGTCTGGCCATATCCTGGCTGCCGGCCACAAAACAGGCTGAGGAAGATCCGATCTTCATGCTCGCCGGAGGCCCCGGCCAAGGCGCGCGCGAAAGCTTCCCCCAAATCGCATCGGCGTTCGCCGAAGCCCGCAAGACCCGCAATGTCATCCTGCTTGACCAGCGCGGCACCGGCGATTCCAGCCCGCTGAAATGCGAAAACAGCAAAGGCGAAAGCGCGGTCGTTGAAGCGGAGGATTACAGCAACCAAGCGGCCGTCGATTTCGCCCGCAAATGTGCCGCCATCTATGCCGGCAAGGTCGATGTCAGCCAGTTCTCCACCGCCGATGCCATCATCGATCTGGACCTCGCCCGGCAAGCCATCGGCGCCGCGAAAATCAACCTGATCGGCATTTCCTACGGCACCCGGGTGGCGCAGCAATACGCCAAGGCCTTCCCGAACAGCACCCGCACCATCACCATCGACGGCATCGCGCCGCTGCAGACCGTGCTTGGCCAGGAACACGCGAAAAACCTGGAAGCGTCCCTCGACCTGCAATTCGCACGCTGCAGCAAGGACAAGGCCTGTCGGGAGAAAATGGGCGATCCGCGCGCGCAGCTGAACCAGTTGCTGGCCACCTTGGCCAAAGGTCCGATTCCGGTACGTTACCGCGATGCGGTCAGCGGTGAATGGCAGGACGGCCAGTTCAGCGCTGGCCATATCGCCATGCTGACCCGGCTGCTGGCTTACCAACCCCAGGCCGCCGCCTTGCTGCCGCTGCAGTTCAGCGAAGCCAACAAGGGCCATGTTGAATCGCTGATGGCGCTGAGTGAAATGGTCAACCGCGATGTCAGCAGCATGATCATGCACGGCATGCAGCTGTCGGTGATGTGCGGCGAGGACGCGCCCGATCTGGTGGTCGATCCGGAGGACAGCAAGCGCTTGCTCGGCACCGGCCTGGTCGAGCTGCTGCAGGCGCAATGCGCCGTTTGGCCGCATAAACAGCGCCCGGCCGACTTCCGCAAACCGCTGACCGGCAATGTTCCCGTGCTCATCCTGTCCGGCGAGTTCGACCCGGTGACCCCGCCGCGCTACGGCGACATGGTCGCCAAGCACCTGCCGAATGCGCGGCACATCATCGTCAAGGGCGCCGGCCATAACGTGCTGCCGGTAGGCTGCATGCCGAAACTGTTCGCCAAATTCCTGGAAACGGCGGATGCCAAGTCGCTGGATGTCGGCTGCATCGAAAGCCTGACCTACGCCCCCATGTTCACCGGCTTTTACGGCTCGGAACCTTAAGGATTATTTATGATCGACGTAACCGATTTACACAAAAGCTTCAGCGCCAAAACCGGCACGGTGCACGCGGTATCCGGTGTCAGCTTCAGTGCCCGCGACGGTGAAATCACCGGCCTGCTGGGCCCGAACGGCGCCGGCAAAACCACCACGCTGCGCATGCTGTATACCTTGATGAGCCCGGACAGCGGCTCAATAAGCGTGGACGGCTTTTCCACCGCCAGCCAGGCGTTCGAAGTACGCACCCGGCTGGGCGTGCTGCCCGACGCCCGCGGCGTGTACAAACGGCTGACCGCGCGCGAAAACATCGCCTATTTCGGACGCCTGCACGGCATGAGCGATGCGCTGATCGCAGAGCGCACCGCGCGCCTGGCCAAGGCGCTCGGCATGGAGGACTTCCTCGACCGCCAGTGCGAGGGCTTTTCGCAGGGCCAACGCACCAAGACCGCCATCGCCCGCGCCCTGGTCCATGATCCGAAAAACGTGATCCTCGACGAGCCGACCAACGGCCTGGACGTGATGACCACCCGCGGCCTGCGCGAATTCCTGCTGCAGCTGAAGGCCGAAGGCCGCTGCGTGATTTTCTCCAGCCACATCATGCAGGAAGTGGCGGCGCTGTGCGACCGCATCGTGGTGATCGCCAACGGCAAGGTGATGGCCAACGGCACCCCGGACGAGATCCGCACGCAGACCGGGGAGGCCAATCTGGAAGAAGCCTTCGTCAAGGTCATTGGCAGCGAGGAGGGCCTGCACGCATGAACGCATTGACTACCGTACTGCGCAAGGAACTGCTGGATCTGTTCCGCGACAAGAAAACCCTGTATCTGTCGCTGCTGATGGGTCCGCTGCTGTTTCCGATCCTGATCCTCGGCCTCGGCAAACTGGCCAGCAACCGCATTTCCACGCAATTGGAAAAGCCGCTGGAACTGCCGGTGATCGGCGCCGAAAACGCGCCGAATCTGGTCAATTACCTGGCCGGCCG
>JBGSBQ010000629.1:0-2817 GCA_041730475.1 Sphingomonadaceae bacterium | reverse complement strand
TTTGCGCCGGGCTGGATCTGGGCACGGCCTGACTCAAGGAGAAGCAATGGTGACATCAACGATAGGGCGCAGTACCGCCGCGCTGGCGCTGGCCATGCTGCTGGGCGCGTGCGCATCGACGCAGCCGCCGGCTGGCATCAGCGTGGTCCAGCCATTTGAGCTGGCCCGCTATCAGGGCCGCTGGTATGAAATTGCCCGGCTCGACCACAGTTTCGAGCGCGGCATGAGCGATGTCTCGGCCACCTACAGCGCGCAGCCGGATGGCAGTGTGCGGGTGCTGAACCGCGGCTACGACGGCGCCAAGGGCCAGTGGCGCGACGCCGTCGGTCGCGCCTTGTTCACCGGCGACCCCGGCACGGCGTCGCTGAAGGTCTCGTTTTTCGGCCCGTTTTATGGCGGTTACCATGTGGCGGCGCTCGATCCCGACTACCGCTGGTCGCTGGTGGTGGGGCCGGACCGCAGCTATTGCTGGATACTGGCGCGCGACAAGCAGCTCGCTCCGGCGCAGCGCGCCGCCATCACGGCCCGCGCCGCCGCGCTCGGCATCGATACGTCGGCCCTGATCTGGGTTACGCAGCAGCGCCAGGATCCGGCGCAATAAGGCAGCGGCCGTGAGCTATTCCGTGGTCTGGTTCAAGCGTGACTTGCGGGTGCATGACCATGCACCGCTGCTGCACGCGGCCCGGCGCGGACCGGTGTTGTGCCTGTACGTGCTGGAACCGAGCGTCTGGGCCCAGCCCGACAGCGCCTGCCAGCATCTGCTGTTTCTGCAGGAAAGTTTGCGCGATCTGGCGCGCCAGTTGCGCCTGTGCGGCGCCCGTTTGCAGCTGGCGGTGGGCGAGCTGCCGCAGGTGCTGGCGCGGCTGCATGCCAGCGCCCCGTTTCACAGCCTGCTGGCGCATGAAGAGACCGGCAACGGTCACACCTATGCGCGTGACCTTGCGGTGGCGCGCTGGTGCCGCGCGCACGGCGTGGCGTGGCAGGAGTGGGCGCAACATGGCGTGGTGCGGCGGCTGGCGTCGCGCAATGTATGGGATGCCCACTGGCGCGCCCACATGCAAGCGCCTTGCCTGCCGGCGCCCGCGCCCGGCAGCTTGCAAGGGCTGACCCTGCCGTGGCCGCTGCAACCGTGGCCCACGGCCAGCGAACTGGGGCTGGATCCGCACGATCCGCCGCGGCGCCAGCAGGGCGGCCGCACGCTGGGCTGGCAAGTGTTGCAGGACTTCCTGCTGGCGCGTTGTCAGGGCTATCGCAGCGGCATGTCGTCGCCGCAGACGGCGCCGTCCAGTTGTTCGCGGCTGTCACCGTATCTGGCGCTGGGCTGCCTGAGCATGCGTGAGGTGCTGCAGTGCACCGCCGCGCGGCTGGACGAACTGGAAGACGATCCGGCACCGCTGGCCGTATGGCAGAGCAAAGGGCTGACGGCCTTCATCAGCCGGCTGCACTGGCACTGTCATTTCATCCAGAAACTGGAATCAGAACCGGCGCTGGAATTCCACAACCTGCACCGTGGCTACAACGGCCTGCGCGAGCATGAATGGAACGCGGCCCATTTTGCCGCGCTGGTGGCGGGGCGCACCGGCTGGCCGATGGTCGATGCCTGTGTCGCCATGCTGCGGGAAACCGGCTGGATCAACTTCCGCATGCGTGCCATGCTGGTGTCGGTGGCCTCCTATCCGCTGTGGCTGCACTGGCGCCCGGTCGGCTTATGGCTGGCGCGCCAGTTCCTCGATTACGAGCCCGGCATCCACTGGAGTCAGATGCAGATGCAGGCGGGCACCACCGGCATCAACACGACGCGGGTGTACAACCCGATCAAGCAGGCCCAGGATCATGATCCGGACGGGCGTTTCGTGCGGCGCTGGCTGCCGGCCATGCGGCGCGTGCCGGATGCCTACCTGTGGCAGCCGTGGCTGATGCCGGCCGCGTTGCAGCAGCAATGCGGGGTCTGGGTCGGCGAGCAGATCGCGCTGCCGCCGGTCGATCTGGAGCTGGCCACGCGGCAGGCCAAGGACCGCGTGCACGCGCTGCGCGCGGAGCCGGCGGTGCGGGCGGCGAAGGCGGCCATCGTCGACCAGCATGGTTCGCGGCTGCAGCGTGGCCGTGGCAAGCGGACGCCGCCGCCGGCGCTCGATACGCGCCAGCTGGGCCTGGACTTTTAGCGGACGCCTGCTGGAATCGGATGCGCGCTGAATTAGCCTAGGCACTCAGCATGGGTCCCCGCTTGCGCGAGGACGACGGGGTAGCGGCCACATGGCTTAACTGAACGGCACTTATAAATCGAGCACCAGCCGACCGGAGCTGGCCCACGACACACAGGTGCACATGCCCTGCGCCCGCATGGCCGGTGTCAGGCAGATGTCGCGGTGCACGGGCTGACCTGCGCTGACGGTGGTGTAGCAGTTGCCGCATTCGCCACGCTTGCAATCGTAGGAGACGAACACATCATGCGCGATCAGCGCGTCGAGGATGGTGCTGCCGGGCTGGACTTCCAACGTCATCTGCGACAGCGTCAACTCTACCGTCAGCGGCGCATCCTGCGCCTGCACGCGGGCGCCAAAACTTTCGAAATGCAGCGCGGCGGTCGGCCAGCCATGCAGCGCACCAGCCGCCGCCAGACCCTGCAACAGCGATGCCGGGCCACAGGCATAGCACTGTACATCTCCTGCAGCTCCAGCTACAGCTGTGATTGCACCTTTTTCAAAAATTCCTGCTGCATAAGGTCTTTTATGAACACTTACAATATTAGCGGCTTTGAAAGTTCCTACTTTAGCTACATTGAAGGCTGTGGCTGAACCTGTAAATTTTGGTACTGCT
>JBGSBQ010000628.1:0-2832 GCA_041730475.1 Sphingomonadaceae bacterium | reverse complement strand
AGATCTTCTTTGAAAATATTGATTCTGCTCGATCTATAATCGACCATGACTTGCTGCAAGCGATCATTGGAAGAATCAATGCAAGGGGACTATTCAAAGATGAAAGCGTCGATGCGAGTCTTCTTATGTACTTGAAGCTGCGCTTCGCGTGGCCCGGCTCCGACACGATGCCCGCATTATGCCCGCCCGAAGCCAGCACAAAGTCCACCGGTCCGGATGCCGACAGATGAATCTTGTACACCGACTTCCACGGCGACACGTGATCGCGCCCCGTCCCCACCACATACAGCGGCGCCTTGATGTCAGTCAGTGCCACCGCCTTGCCGTCCACGCAGTAGCGCCCTTCGGCCAGATCATTGTGCAGGAACAGCCGCTTCAGATACTCGCTGTGCATGCGGTAGGGCATGCGTGTGGTATCGGCGTTCCACGCCATCAGGTCATTCGGTACGCTGCGCTTGCCCATCAGGTATTCCTGCATGATGCGCGACCACACCAGATCCCGCGAATTCAGCAACTGGAACGAGCCGGCCATCTGCGACCCATCCAGATAGCCGTGCTGCCACATCATCGCGTCAAGGAAGGCCAGTTCGCTGTCATCGATGAACAGCCCCAGTTCTCCCGGCTCGCTGAAGTCGGTCTGCGCCGCCAGCAGCGATACCGATTTCAGCTTGCCCGCATAGCCGTCGCGCTGTGCGCCATACACGGCGGCGGCCATCGACAGCAAGGTCCCGCCCAGACAGTAGCCGATGCCATGCACCGGCTGCCCGGTAATCCGGTCCACCTCCGCCACCGCATCGAACACGCCGTGCTTCAGATAGTCATCCATGCCGAGGTCGCGGTCAGCCGCCACCGGGTTGCGCCACGAGACCAGGAACACCGTATGCCCCTGCTCCACCAGGTAACGCACCATCGAATTATGCGGCGACAGGTCAAGGATGTAATACTTCATGATCCACGACGGCACGATCAGCAGCGGCTCGCGGTACACCTGCGGCGTCTGCGGCGCGTACTGGATTAACTCGATCAGCTCATTGCGGTACACCACCTTGCCCGGTGTCATGGCGACATTGCGCCCGACCTGATAGGCGCTCTGCTCATCGGCCGCTGCCGGCTTGCGTCCAGCCATGTCCTGCAACCAGTTGGCCCAGCCCTTCAGCACACTTTGCCCGCCCGTCTCGACGGCGGTGCGTAGTACTTCCGGATTGGTCAGAAAATAGTTAGATGGTGCGGCCAGATCGAGCAGCTGGCGCGCCGTAAAATTGACCACGTCGGCATGATGCGGCGCCACGCCGCGCACGCCACTGGTGGCCTGCCGCCAGAATTGCTCGGCCTGCATAAAGCTGTGCGACATCGCGCTGAACGGCCATTGCTCCCAACCGGGGGCGGCAAAGCGGCTTTCGCCCTCGCGCCGGGCCGGATCGATAGGCGCGATATCGGTCGTCAGCTGCGTCAACAACTGCGCCAGTTCCAGCTGCTTGCCGGGCGACGTGGCCAGATGCAGCAGCCAGTCCTGAAACGCCAGCGACATCGCAATCGGCGACACCCCCATAGTGATTTTCGCCATCGCACTCTGCAAGGCCAGATCGAGAGGATTGGCGCCACCCGGCTGTTCCAGATAGCAAGCCGGTTGATTGGCCGCCGCACCCGCACCTTTTTCCACCTTAACATCGTTCAATTTCACGCCTACTCCTTCAAATATCGTCGAACCATTATGGCAACGAGCGAACCCTGCTGTATTTGATCCAGATCAAATACTTTCCGATCATCGCTCCCTACACTGCGGTGCATCAATACCAACATTTTTCGGTATCCATGAAAAACAAGAATTTTCAGCACCACAGGTGCTGCCAGGCCATACTGGCCTGCTTGATCGGTGCCATGTGCAACCGCAGCATCGCCAGCGAAACGCTGGACCAAGCCTGGGCCAGCGCGGCCCGCGTCGACCACACGCTGGCCGCCGCCGCCGAACGCGAAGCGGCAGCCCGTCACGGCCTCGCCGCCGCCGAGGCGCACCGCCTGCCCAGCGTCAGCCTGAACGCCGGCTACACCCGCCTGCAAAGCGAACCGGCGGCCGCCATCAGCATTCCTGCCCTGCACCTGAACGGCCTGCCGTTCGCGCAGGATGCATCGTATGCCGCCAGCGTCAGTGTCAGCGCCCCGCTGTTCACGGCCGGCCGCATCAGCCATGGCATCGCCGCCGCCGGCGCCGTGAGCGATGCGGCCCGTGCTGGCAGCGAATTAAGCCGCCGCGAACTGAAACTGGCGGTGGCCGAAGCGTATGTCATGGTGCTGCGCAGCCAGCACCTGAACCTCGTCGCCGTCAGCCACCAGCGCGCCATCGAGCGCCATGCGGGCGATGTCCAGCAGCTGTTCCAGCAGGGTTATGCGGCGCGCCATGACGTGCTGGCCTCGCAGGTGGCACTGGCCGACGCCCGCCAGCAAGCCTTGCAGGCGGCGAATGGTGTGGCCCTCGCCAGCGCCGCCTATAACCGTCTGCTGGGCCGTAGCCAGGATCTGGCCGCCGACGTGGCCGAACTGAATGACGCCGCCGAACTGGCGCCGCCCGGCCCGGCCCTGCCGCAACTGATCGCGGCTGGCCGCAGCCAGCGCAGTGAACTGGGCCAGCTCAGCGCGCAAGAGACGGCGCTGCGCCGCCAGTCCGACAGCGTAGCCGCGCAACGCGCGCCGCAAGTTGGCATCAACGGCGGCTGGGGCAAGCTGCAAGACCGCTATCTGGTCAGCGACAAGGGCTGGTGGATCGGGGTCGCCTTGAAATGGGACTTGTACGACGGTGAAGAGAAGTGCTATGGCATCGCCAAAGCCGGACAGAAC
>JBGSBQ010000627.1:0-2835 GCA_041730475.1 Sphingomonadaceae bacterium | reverse complement strand
GGCCACGTCTTTTTCGGCGGTGCCGGCGTTGACGACCAGACGGAACCAGCTTTCGTTGATAAAGTAGACGATCAGGTCGTCGATCACGAAGCCTTGCGGGTTGAGCATGCACGAGTACAGTGCCTTGCCCGACACTTGCAGCTTGTCGACGTTGTTGGCCAGCAGGCCGCGCAGGAAGGCACGCGCGTTGTCGCCCTTGATATCGACCACGCACATGTGGGCCACGTCGAACATGCCGACGTCGGTGCGCACGGCATGGTGTTCTTCGATTTGCGAGCCGTAGTTGACAGGCATGTCCCAGCCGCCGAAATCGACCATGCGGGCGCCGGCGGCACGGTGGGCGTTGTTGAGTGGGGTAGCTTTGAGCGTCATAATTCCTCGGTCCAAAAGAGTAGGGGTTAACAGAACATACAAGGAAGAGCTAAAGCAGCCTTTTCCACAATGATCGCAGACCCCTCTGTCCTTGGTACCTGAGAGATTACGGACGTGATGTCCGTGCGCCCCTTCGGTGGGCCGCCGGCGATTGCCGCGGCCGCTCTCCAGAGTTGAGTCAGTCACGCCCGCATGGCGGTCGCGCTGTCCCCTTGATCGGTCCTTTTGCCTGAGAGTTTTTGGGTAGTGCCCCTTCGGCGGTTGCGCTGGCGATTTCGCCCGGCAACCCTCTCCCGATCAAGACTCGGGAATATATGTCAGAAGGGCGCCAATGTCAATCTTGGCGGGGTGCGCACGAATGGGCTGAGGGCGGGGCTGAAACGGGCACACTGCGCTAGAATTGGGCCAAACGATAACGACGGGACGCGCCATGACTGATGAAGTTTCAACCTACGATGGCCAGGCCTGGTTCACCCTGTCGGGCGATGTCAATAGCGACATGGTACGGCGCGTGTTCGATGCCGTGGCCGATATGAGCGAGGATCGCATCAGCACCGCCCATCTGCTGATCCAGTCGAATGGCGGCTATGTCAGCGACGGCATCTGTCTGTACAACTACCTGAGCAAGTTGCCGATTCGCATCATCACCTATAACGCCGGCGCCGTGGCGTCGATAGCTGTGATCCTGTACCTGTCCGGGTCCCAGCGCTATGCCAGCGAGACGGCGCGTTTCATGGTGCACAAGTCGCATGCCAGCGCGCCGCACGGCGCGCGGCCGGATGCCTTGCGGATTATCGTGGAAGGCTTGCAGGCCGATGATGCGCGCACTGAGCAAATCCTGCGCCAGCACGTCAACCTGGGCGAGGAACACTGGCGCACCCATGCCTATTCTGACCTGCACCTGACGGCGGCCGAGGCGATGGCGGTGAATCTGATTGATGACATTCGTGACTTCGCGCCGCCCAAAGGTCAGCGTGTGACCAATATTTAAACCGAGGGCCCGGCAAGGATGATCATGCCGGGCCTGGTTATCAGCCTGCTAGCGCGGGTTAGCGGTCCTTGGCTGGCTTGTTGGTGTCATTTTTATGGCTTTGCCGGCCGGCTTCCACATGCTGCTCATGGCTGCCGCCCTGGACGCCCGTGCGCGAGCCGCTGCCCGTGCCCGATTGCTTGCTGGCGCCGCCACTTTGGCTGCCTTGCTTGTTGTTGCTACTGTTGCTGCCACTGTTATTGCCACTACTGCTGCCAGTACTGTTGCCACTACTGCTGCCTTTTTTGTTCGAGTTCATCTTGATTCCTTTATAAAGTCAATGAGAGCACTCGCCAGTTGCGCCGTAGCGTTTCCGGTGCAGCAATGATGCGTTTTCGCTCAGGGTGACGGTATCGGAATCCGGGCCGCCGCCGTGTAGGAGGGCGGCTTGTTGCCTAAAACTCCTCCCATTCCGTATCGGCCACTGTGCTGCCACGCGGGGGTTTGGTAGGGCTATGACGGCAGCGGCAGCGGGATCACGGTGGCCATCGGTTCGGGCGGCGGCGCGGCTGGGCTCAGCGTGTACCGCGCCACGCCATGCTGCAGCTGCGCCGCGCCCACCTGCATGGCGCTGGCCGCCGCTGCAGCCTGCTCGACCAGCGCCGCATTCTGTTGGGTGGCCTGGTCCATGGCGGCAATCGCCTGATGTACCTGTTCCAGCCCGGTGGTTTGCTCCGCACTGGCATGGGCAATTTCGCCAATGATGCCGGTGACGCGCTGCACACTGTCAACCACTTGCTCCATGGTCACGCGGGCCTTGTCGGCCAGTTGCGTACCAAGCACGACTTTATCGACTGAATCGTCGATCAGTTGTTTGATTTCACGCGCTGCGGCGGCGCTGCGCTGGGCCAGACTGCGGACTTCCGAGGCGACGACGGCAAAGCCCCGGCCCTGTTCTCCCGCTCGGGCGGCCTCGACCGCAGCATTCAGGGCCAGGATATTGGTCTGGAACGCAATGCCATCGATGACACCGATAATTTCAGCGATCTTCTTTGATGAGTCGTTAATTGAGGTCATCGTGCCCGCTACCTGTGCCACGTCACCGCCTCCTTTGAGGGCCACTTCGGAGGCGGAAACGGCCAGCCGGCTGGCGGCGACGGCATGATCGGCATTCTGTTTGACGGTCGCGGTCAACTGTTCCATCGAAGCGGCAGTCTCTTCCAGTGATGTTGCCTGTTGCGCGGTGCGGGTCGACAAATCCTGATTGCCGGCGGCAATGTCGCGGGCGGCGCTGTGCAGATTGCTCGCGCCCGCACCAACCTGACTCAAGATCGCGCCCAGATTGTCGTTCATGTCCTGTAAGGTCCGCATTAGCCGGACGGTGTCTGGATTCCCGTCCGCTGGCAGGTGGGCCGACAGGTAGCCGGTGGTAATTCGTTAGGCGACCTGCATCGCCAGCAGCAGCGGCGCACGGAATGCTCGTATCAGGACCC
>JBGSBQ010000626.1:0-2835 GCA_041730475.1 Sphingomonadaceae bacterium | reverse complement strand
GCAGCTGGTGCCACGCGCGCCTGCTGCGCCAGCCGCTGCGCGAGGGCCAGTGTAGACAACAGGTTGACTTCATAGCCGAGCGCTGCTTCGCGCTCTGCCAGCGCACCGGGCACGCTGGCCAGATGGAACACCACATCGGCTGGCTGCACCAGCGCTGCGTCCAGCACGGACGGGGTGCCGAAGCCGCCGATGATGTGCCGGGTCTGCGCATCGGGTGCTGGTGCATCGAAGTGCTGGTCGATCAGCGTCAGGGTATGGGCGCCGCCAGCGCGCAGGCGCTGCACCAGCGCCTTGCCGACAAAGCCGTTGGCGCCGGTAATCAGAATATGGCTCATGCTGCGGCCACCACTCGCTGCTCGATGACGCCAAACGGGCCGCTGGTAGCGCCCGCCGCGCGCGCTTCCATGCGCACCCGGTCGCCGAAGCGCATAAAGCTGGTGCTGGCCTCACCATGATCGATCATTTCGATCACGCGGCGCTCGGCGATGCAGGCCGAACCCGCAGCGCGGCTGACATTCGAGACCGTGCCGCTGCCGACGATGGTGCCGGCTGACAGGCGTCGGGTGCGCGCCGCATGCGCGATCAGCTCACCAAAGCTGAAGTTCATCTGGCCGCCATGGGGCTGGCCGAAGTGCTGGCCATTCCAGTCAACGTGCAGTTCCAGCTGGACCCGGCCATCCTGCCAGGCGTCGCCTAATTCATCCGGCGTGATCGCCACTGGCGCAAAGCTGGTCGAGGGCTTGGCTTGCAGGAAGCCGAAGCCGGTGCGCATCTCGCGCGGTCCCATGGCGCGCAGGCTCCAGTCGTTCAGCTGCACCAGCAGGCGTACCTGCTGCAGCGCGGTTGCGGGCGTGGCGGCCATGGGCACGGCGGCCAGTACGACGCCGAATTCACCCTCGAAGTCGATGCCGTCCGCTTCGCTGGGCAGGGGGACGTCGTCGTGTGGGCCGAGGAAGTCGTCGCTGGCGCCCTGATACATCAGCGGGATGCGTTCCAGATCGGGAATCGGCGGGGTCTTGAAGGCCTGCTCCATCAGGTTGGCGTGATTCAGGAAGGCCGAGCCGTCGCACCACTGCGGACTGCGCGGCAGCGGCGCCGCGCACAGGCGCGGATCGAATGGTTGGCCGGCTACTGCGCCGCCATTCAGTTGATCGGAGAGCTGCTGCAAGGCAGCGTGGAGGCTGTCCCAGTGTTCGAGCGCATGCAGCAGGTTGGGCGCGATGGCGCTGACGTTGATGCAGCGGGTCAGGTCGCGGCTGACCAGCAGCAGCTGACCGTCCAGGGTGTGGGCTTGTAAGGTTGCGAATTTCATGGAGCGGGATTCCGTTAAAGTGGGGCGGCGGCTAGCTGCCGTCGCTGATGGTGGTGCCGCCATCGACGACCAGATTCTGGCCGCTGATAAAAGCGCCGGCGGCACTGGCCAGCATGACGGCGACACCGGCAATTTCGTGTGCTTCACCGGGACGCCGCAGTGGGGTGTGTGCCATGCGGCGTGCCATGAAAGTAGGATCGGCCAGCAGCCCGGCGGCCAGCGGCGTGCGGATCAAGCCGGGCGAGATGGCGTTCACACGTACGTTGTGCGGCCCCCATTCGACCGCCAGATTGCGTGCCATCTGGGCCAGCGCCGCCTTGCTCAGTCCATACAGGCCGATGGCACCATTGCCGCGCAGTCCGGCGATGCTGGACAGCAGGATCACGCTGCCGCCGCCGTGGGCCGCCATCGCCGGGATCAGTCCCGCCGTCAGCAGGGCGGCGCTGCGCAGGTTGATGTCCATGACGCTGTCCCATTGCTGGGCACTGACGGCGGCCGAGGCGCCGGCTGGCCCTTGTACCCCGGCATTGCAAATCAGGACGTCGACCCGGCCATGCCGTGTCAGGGCGAGTTCGGCCAGCTGCTGTACCTGATCCGCTTGCGCCAGATCGCACGGCAGCGCACTGGCATCCAGTTGCGCTGCCAGCGTGGCGCAGGCGACGGCATCATGGTCGGTCAGCAGCAGCGTGGCGCCCTGCGCGGCCAGCGCTGCCGCCATGGCGCGACCGAGGCCACCGCAGGCGCCAGTCAGCAGCACCACCTTGCCATGCAGGTCGAACAGCGCTGGCGTCATGCGCGCTGTGCCAGTGCGGCGCTGAGCTCGGGCGCATAACTGCCGTCGATCAGCACGAACAGCATGCGGCACGGGGCCGCCGAGCGGTTGGCCCACGCGTGGTTGGTGCCGCGCTGGATCACGATGCTGCCGGGTTTCAGCAGCACCTCGGAATCGTCCAGCACCAGCGTCAGTTCGCCGGCAAGTACCACGCCGTAGTCGACCGACTCGGTGCGGTGCATCAGCGGATGGGGCGAGTTGGCCTTGACGGTGGACGCGGCGCTGTCGCCAATTTCGCTGAAGGCGGACTGCATGCGGCCGGCGCCGCTGGCCAGGAAGTCCGGCGTATCGGGCGGGATGTCGACCAGCCGGATGCGGGTGCCGTTTGCGGGCGGTGGCAGCACCAGCGGGCCGACGGTGGGATCACTGTCGTTGTTGATCGGGGCCGGGGTCGCTGCCGTGCTCCACACTTCATGGAATACGGTGCCCGGAATGGCGGCCAGTTCCAGCACCGTCGGCAGCGCGCCTTCGGAGATGATGATGGCCTTGCCATCCGGGTCGTGACCGGTGACGACCCGGTGTACTGGGGGAAAACTCATAAAATAGCTCCTTAAAAAATCATCAGGCTGGTGCCAGCTGGCTGCGCCCGGCGCGCGCAAAACAGGCGATGGCAAGGGCAGCGATGGCGATGGCGGCGCTCCCCAGACTGCCGTAGCCAGCCTGCTGCACCAGCGCGTTTTGCAGCGCCAGT
>JBGSBQ010000625.1:0-2838 GCA_041730475.1 Sphingomonadaceae bacterium | reverse complement strand
ACCCCCTCCTCCATCTACGACTGCTGGAACCGCATCGGCGTCACCGGTGACCAGAGCTGCGACAAACTGCGCCAGCACATCCACTGCCGCAATTGCGAGGTGTATGCCGACGCCGCCCAGCGCAACCTGCAACGCCCGGTCGGCCCGGGCTATCTGCGGGAGTGGGCCGACCACTTCCGCCCGGTGCGCGAAGACAGCACCCGGCTCGATGCCTCCTGCCTGGTATTCCGTATTGGTCTCGAGTGGCTGGCCTTACCGACCACGATGTTTGTCGCGGTGGCGCCACACGCCAGCGCGCACCGGCTGCCGCACCGCACGGCGCGCGGCCTGCTGGGCATCGTCAACGTCAGCGGCACGCTGCATCCCTGCGTCTCGCTGGCCGCCCTGCTGGGCATCGACGACAGCGAAGGCGTGGTCGCCAATGGCCGCCATATTTTTGCGCGGCTGCTGGTGCTGCAGTGGGAAGGCCAATCGTATGCGCTGCCGGTGGCCGACCTGCATGGCATCGTGCGCTATGCCAGTGCTGCGCTGCAAGCCCCGGCCGCCACCATCAACAAAGGCGTGCAGCGCTTCCTGTCTGGCGTCATCGCGCAGCAGGACATGCGGGTCGGCATGCTCGATGCCGGGCTACTCGGGCACCAACTCGCGAGGACCTTACGATGAGCCAGGACCAGCACGGCGATTTGAGCCAGTTTTCCATGCTGGATCTGTTCCGCATGGAAGCCGACAGCCAGACCCAGATCCTGACCGAGGGCCTGCTGGCGATGGAACGCCATCGCGGCGACGCCAGCGCGCTCGAATCGATGATGCGCGCCGCCCACTCGATCAAGGGCGCTGCCGCCATCGTCGGTCTGGACGTGGTGGTGCAACTGGCGCATGGCATGGAAGACAGCTTCATCGCCGCCCAGCATGGCAAGCTAACACTGACGGCGAACCGGGTCGACGTGCTGCTGGCCGGCGTGGACCTGATCCTGCAACTGTCGCGCCTCGATGATGCCGGCGTGGCCGGCTGGCTGGCGGCCAACGCGCCCCAGATCCAGAGCACGCTGAACGCGATCGCCACCATCGCCTTCCTGCCCGAGCCGGTCGACCTGACGCCAGCCCCGATGGCGGCGCCAGTACCCGCCGCGGTATTCCCCTCGGCAGCGGCAACATCAGCCAGCGCCGCAACGCCGCACAGCTACCCGCCACGCGAGCCGGTGGCTGCCGCCGCGCCGCCCGCCAAGACCGCGCAGAACTTCGACAAGCTGCTGTCGCTGGCCAGTGAATCGCGCATCAACGCGCACCAGCTGCAGCCACTGATCCAGGACCTGCAGCGCTTCAAGCGTAACCAAAGCAGCCTGTTCGCGCTGGTCGAACAACTGCACGAAGTGATCTCCGGTCTGACTGACGCCAGCCTCAAGGAACAATCACTGCTGGCCCTGCAAAAGACCCACCCGCTCAAGCAATTCGTACTGGAGCACATCGCCGCTATCGAAGCGTACGAACGGCGCCTGCTAAACGTCTCGCAGGCGATGGTTGACGAGGTACTGACGCTGCGTATGCGCCCGTTCCGCGACGGCGTACATGCCTTCCCGCGCAGGGTGCGCGACCTGGCCCGCACCATGGGCAAGGAGGTGCAGCTCGATATCGTCGGCGAGGACACGCTGGTGGACCGCGACATTCTGGCCCACATCGAAAGCCCGCTCAATCACATCCTGCGCAACGCCATTGACCACGGCATGGAATCGGCCAGCGAACGCCTGATGGCCGGCAAGCCAGCGACCGGCACCATCGTGCTCGATGCGCGCCACCGCGCCGGCATGCTGAGCATCGACATCAGCGACGACGGGCGCGGCGTCGACCTCGAAAAAATCCGACGCCGCGTGGTCGAGCGCAACATGGCCAGTAGCGCCATGGCCGCCGCGCTGTCGGCAGCCGAGCTGCTGGAATTTCTGTTCCTGCCAGCCTTCAGCCTGAAGGACAGCACCACCGAGATTTCCGGCCGCGGCGTTGGTCTCGACATCGTGCATGAAACCATCCGCCAGCAAAATGGCACCGTCAGGCTAGAATCGGAACTGGGGGCCGGCTTCCGCACCCTGATCACACTGCCGCTGACGCAATCGATCGTGCGCGCGCTGGTGGCCGAGGTTCAGGGCGAGGCCTACGCCATCCCCATCGTCAAGGTGGAACGGGTACTGAAGGTGGCGCAGTCGGCCATCCACACGCTGGAAAACAAGCAGTTCTTCGAGCACGACGGCGAGCATCTGGGACTGGTGTCAGCGGCGCAGGTACTGGAACTCGGCGAACTGGCGGCGACCAGCGACGAACTGGCGGTGCTGGTGATCGGCAGCGGCACGCGCCGCTACGCGCTGGTGGTCGACGCGATCCGCGGCGAGCAAAGCCTGGCGGTGCAAGCCATCGATCCAATCTTTGGCAAAATGCGCGACATCTCGGCGGCCGCCCTACTCGACGACGGCGAGCCGGTGCTGATCCTCGACGTGCCGGACTTGCTGCTGTCGATCGACAAGCTGCTGCACGAAGGCGGTTTGCACCAATTGGGTAAATCGGACGCCGCCGAACGGCGCGCCACCAAGCGTATCCTGGTGGTCGATGATTCGCTGACGGTGCGCGAGATGGAGCGCAAGCTGCTGCAAGCGCGCGGCTATCTGGTCGACATCGCAATCGACGGCATCGACGGCTGGAATGTCGTACGCAGCGGCGACTACGATCTGGTGATCACCGACGTCGACATGCCGCGCATGGACGGCATCGAGCTGGTGGCACTGATCAAGAAGGACATCCACCTGCACCAGCTACCGGTCATGATAGTCTCCTACAAGGATCGCCCCGAAGACC
>JBGSBQ010000624.1:0-2840 GCA_041730475.1 Sphingomonadaceae bacterium | reverse complement strand
TGCCGAGCGTCAAGACCAGCAGCGGCGCCGATACCGGCGAGTGCGGCAAATTCGTCAGCGGCTATACCTGGGGCGCGGTGCGTCAGGCTGACATCCGGATCGCCGATGAAACTGCGGCCGGCCTGTCAGTGCAGGTCATCGGCGACCCCGATGTCAGCTACGCCAGCACGCCCGCCACCTGCAGCAGTGCCGGCACCAACCTCGGTACGCTGGCCACGCTGGGCGCCAAAGGCATCCTCGGTATCGGCCTGTTCAAACAGGATTGCGGCAGCGCCTGCGCCCGGGCAGCAGTCAGCGGCACCTATTACGCCTGCGTTGTCGGTGCTTGCACGGCCACGGCGATGCCGCTGGCACAGCAGGTCAGCAATCCGGTGGCGGCGTTCGCCAGCAATAACAACGGTGTGCTGCTGGTGCTGCCGGCCGTCGGCACGGCGGGCGCGACCTCGATCAGCGGCTCGCTGATTTTCGGCGTCGGCACCCAGACCAACAATGCGATCGCCAGTGAAACCGTGTATCTGGCCAACAGCAGCGGCAACTTCAGCACCACCTACAACGGCCGCACGTACAGCGCCAGCTTCATCGACAGCGGCTCGAACGGCTACTTCTTTAACGACAGCACGCTGCGCAGTTGCAGCGGCAACACCGGCTTCTACTGCCCGGCCAGTCCGCAAAGCCTGGGCGCCGTCAACACCGCCTATGACGGCAGCAGTTCCGGCACCGTCAGCTTCAACATCGTCAACGCCAGCAACCTCGGCAGCGCCATCAGCGCGGCCCAGATCGGCGGCACGCTCAGCGCCAGCAGCAGCGCCGCGTTAGGCAACACCTTTGACTGGGGCCTGCCGTTCTTCTACGGTCGCCGCGTCTTCGTGGTGCTCGAAGGCAGCAACACCAGCCGCGGCAGCGGGCCTTACTGGGCCTACTGAATACTGCGTGTCACGCCCCTGTCATGTCGATTGGTTACAGTCGCCACCTCAATTTATCCCCAATCGAGGTAGCGATGAAAACAAATCTGGTCATGCTGGCCGCTCTGGCCGCCGCCGGCCTGGTAGGCTGCGGCTCTTCCTCCACCCCTGCTGAACCGGCGATCCCGGAAGGCACCACGGTCACGCTGGCGTTGATGGAAACCACCGACATTCACGCCAATGTGATGAGCTACAACTACTATGCACTGGCCGAAGATACCTCACTCGGCCTGGAGCGCACCTCCACGCTGGTGCAGGCAGCCCGCGCCGAAAATCCCAACAACGTCCTGCTCGATGACGGTGACGTGATCCAGGGAACCTTGCTGGGCGACCTGCAAGCCGTCACCAAGCCGATCGCCTGCGCCGAGACCATGGCCGTCCACAAAGCCATGAATGCCATGAAGTACGATGGCGGCGGTTTCGGCAACCATGAATTCAACTACGGCCTGCCACTGCTGAGCCAAATCACCAATACCGACTTCGGCATCCCCGGCATCAGCAAGCCAAGCAGCACCTGCGGCGCCCCCAACTTCCCACTGGTGCTGAGCAACGTCACCGGCGTCGCCAGCCAGAAGCCCATCGTCCAGCCTTACGCCCTGCTGCCACGCACCTTCTCGGCCACCAAGCCCGACGGCAGCAAGCTCGATGTCAAACTCAACATCGGCATCCTGAGCTTCGTACCGCCGCAAATCCTCGAATGGGATCAGAAAAATCTGGCCGGCAAAGTCGCCGTCAGCGGTGTGCAGGAAGCGGCGAAACAATACGTGCCTGAGCTGCGCAGCAAGGGCGCCGACCTGGTGGTCGCGCTCTCGCATGGCGGCCTCGATACCAGCGCCTACAGCCCGAAAATGGAAAACGGCAGCTACCACCTGACCACCACCGGCATCGATGCGCTGCTGATCGGCCATTCGCACCTGATTTTCCCGAAAGGTAAAGAGACCGGCGCCGCGGCACTGGATCCATCGTTCGCAGCCCTGCCGGCCAGCGCCAATGTCGACGCCATCAATGGCTTCGTCAACAACGTCCCGACGGTGATGGCCCAAAGCTGGGGCCGACGCCTCGGCATCATCAAGATGACGCTGGCCTATACCGGCGGCAAGTGGGTGGTCCAGCCTGGCAAAACCAATGTCGAATCGCGCGGCTTCAAGTACACCGACGGTAGCACCTTGGTCAAGGCTGACCCGGCCATCGCGCCGCTGGTGGCGACCGAGCATGCGGCCACCATCGCCTACGCCAAGCAGCCGCTGGGCGTCAGCACCGACTTTGAAATGTCGGCCTACTTCGCGCTGGCCGGCGACGTCAGCGCGATCCAGCTGGTGAATCAGGCGCAGCTCGACTATGTGAAGAAATTCATCGCCAGCAGCACCGACGCTACCTTGTCCAGCTACAAGAATATCCCGGTGATTTCATGCAGCGCACCGTTCAAGGCCGGCCGCAACGGCCCCTCGGACTTCACCGACGTGGCACCGGGCGCCAGCGCCGCCGCACCGGTCGGCCTGCAGGTCCGCAATCCGGGTGACCTGTATCTGTACTCGAACAATAATCTGCAGGCGGTGAAGATCAAGGGTTCGGATCTGAAGGCCTGGCTGGAAACGGCCGCCAAGCAGTTCGGCCAGATCGATCCGGCCAAGACCACGGAACAGGATCTGGTGCCGAGCTATGGCACCATCTACAACTATGACGTGTTCTATGCCGAGAACAACGCGCTGACCTACCAGATCGACGTCACCAAGCCGGCTGGCAGCCGCATTGTCGGCCTGAGCTATCTGGGCAAGGCAGTGGCCGACAGCGATGACTTCATAATGAAATTTTTCAGGCCTTCCAAAGCGTATGATGCAGGCTGATTCGGTATCAGACGCCATTTTTTCATCAAAGAGA
>JBGSBQ010000623.1:0-2843 GCA_041730475.1 Sphingomonadaceae bacterium | reverse complement strand
CGAGCTGGAAGCGGGTTTGCTCCAGTTGCAACTGGCCCGCTTCGATGCGCGAGAAATCCAGCACGTCGTTGACCACGCCCAGCAGCGATTGCGTGGCCAGCTGGATCTTGCCCAGTTGGCTGCGCTCGCGCTCCGGCAATGGTGCTTCCTCGAGCAGGCGGGTGAGGCCGATGATGGCATTCATCGGGGTGCGGATCTCGTGGCTCATATTGGCGAGGAAGGCGCTCTTGGCCCGGCTGGCTGCCTCGGCCCGGTCGCGCGCCAGGATCAGCTCGTCGTTCAGCTGCTGCAGGTGGAATTCGGTCTCTTTCAGTTCCGTCACGTCCGACACCAGTACGAAGAATCCGCGCACCACGGCCTGAGCGTCGAGGTCGGGAATGTAGTTGGTCCAGGTGTAACTGAGCTCGCCGGACGGCCACGCCAGTTGGCCCGGGAAACCCTGCGGCTGGCCGGCCAGCGCGGCGTCGACGAAGGGCGCACTGGTGGCAAAGGCCTCGGCCCCCATCACGTCCGGCATCAGGGCGCCATGGATCTGCTGGGCATCCTGCTGGTGCCATTCGAGGAAATAACGGTTGGCGAAGCGGCAGCGCAGCGTGGCATCCCAGTAGGCCACCATGCCGGGCAGGTTGTCGGTGACGGCGCGGACGAAGTGCTCGCTTTGCGCCAGCCGGGCCGTGGTGGCCTGCAGCACTTGCTCGGCTTGCTTGCGTTCGGTGATGTCGAGCGACATGCCCAGTACGTGGGTGGCGCGGCCCTGGTCGTCCCGCAGCGCCACCTTGCGCGTGGTCAGGTGGTGCAGCGCACCGTCGGCACCGGTCAGCGGTTCATCGGCGATCTCCAGCACCTGGTCCGAGTCCAGCACTTGCAGGTCGACGGCGCGGAAGCTGGCCGCCTGTTCCTGGCTGATCAGTTCCGCGTCGTTGCGCCCGATGATGTGCTCGGCCGGGATACCCAGCAACTGGGCACCATAGCGGTTGAACAGGTCGTAGCGCAGGTCGCTGGCGCGTTTCAGGAAGATCATGGCCGGCACGTTTTCGACGACCGATTTCAGCAGTTGCTTGGACGCGTGCAGCTCGGTTTCGACCCGCTTTTGCGGCGTGATGTCGAGCAGCAGGCTGGTGATGGCGCTCAGCTTGCCATCGCTGCCGAACTGTGGATAGTAGCTGATCACCCAGTGGCACAGCTGCTGGGGCGAGGCGGCGGTGTAGCCGCTGCGTTCGATGCCGGTCAGGGCCTGGCCGCTCTCGATGACGGTGCGGTAATCGCGCAGCACCTGACGCCGCACCTCGGGGTCGGCAATCAGTTCGCCAATCGGCAGGCCCAGGTGGTCGGTCACGGAGCGGTTATTCAGCGCCGCCAGGAAATCATTGATGCGGACGATGCGCAGTGCACTGTCGACATAGCTGAGGCCGACCGGTGCGGTGGCATACAGCGTATCGAGCTGGGCCCGCGAGCGTTCCAGCTGATTGGTGCGTTCTGCCACCAGCGTTTCGAGCTGGCGCCGGTGGTGGCGCAGGTCGGCATGCAGGGCGCTGAACGCGGCGCCGACTTGCTGCGCCTCGCGGAAGCTGGGTGCACTGGCGCCCGTGGCCGCGCCCGGCAACAGCTCGCGCACGGTACGGGCGATGCGGCCGCCGACCCGCCATGCCAGCACCATGCCACCCAGCAACAGGGCGCCCATCAGCAGCGCGATCGGCAGGATGGCGGCCTGTAATTGCTGGATCGCCAGCGCTTGCGGGGTGGCGATGGTGATGATCAGGCCGCTGCGCGGGGCGCGGCTGGCGGCCAGGTGGATGTCGGCGCCGGCCGCGTCGCTGGCGGGCTGGACGGTGCTGGCCGTGTGCGCCAGCTGGGTGGCCAGCGCCGGCGTCAGCGCTGTGAGCTGGCCCGCTGCTGGCGCACTGGTGCTGACCAGCACCCGTCCTTGGGCGTCATACAAGACCACTACCTGCTGTGGCGAACGGCGCTCGGTCGCCAGCAGGTGGCTGATTGGTTCGGGTGGCAGCAGCAGCGTCAGCGCATACCGCAACTGGCCGCCCGCCATCAGCGGCAAGTCCAGCAGCAAGGGGCTGGTCGGGCTGTCGTCCAGCCGCGACAGCGTCGCCTGCGGACGCGACCACAGCGCTTGCAGGCGGCGCGGATTGCGGTCCGGGCCCATAGCCGCTGGCAACGTGCTGCCGGTGTGGCGCAGCGGCTGGCCTTGCAGGTCGCTGAGCATGATCTGGCTGGCGCCGATGTGGGCGCCGAGCAGGGCGCTGGCGTGGCTGCGCCAGGCGTCCAGTGCCGCCGCTTGCGCACCGGGCGCCGGATCGAGCAAGGCGGCCTGGTATTGCAGCTGGACCAGTTCGGCATCCAGTGCCAGCGCGATATTGTGGGCGCGCTGACGGCTGTCGTCGATCAGTGCGCTGCGCTCCCGCACATACAATTCGCGCACCACGGCGGCGAACGCGATCAGTGCCGGCAACGCGCAGGCCAGTACCAGCAGCGCAATTTGCGAACGGATTGAAGGCAGGCGGGGGCGCGTCATCGGTGGCACTTAAGTTCCAGGCAGCGTGAGCCGGGCCGGGCGACGGCCCGGTTCGGCACCAGCGTTGCGCACTGGCATGCTGATAGTAGCCGACAGCGGCGCGCGCCGTCCATCGGCCGGTGCGCTCAGAGTGGCTTGCCGCAAGCGTAGGACCAGCCCAGTTCGGCCATGGGGCGCGCCATCTGGCCCGATTCCAGCGCCTGGGCACTGGCGGCGGTGCCGTCGACGTAGCGCTTCATGATGCCCTGCATGATGCTGGCCAGGCGGAACATATTGAAGGCGAGGTAGAAATTGAAATCCTCCAGACGGATGGTCT
>JBGSBQ010000622.1:0-2859 GCA_041730475.1 Sphingomonadaceae bacterium | reverse complement strand
CCGTCAAACTGCGCCTGAATCCCTCCACCAATGAATGGCCCTGGGCGCTCACCCCGCCACCGGCGTGGGCCAGCGCCAGCGCCATCACCGGCAGCGTCAGCGCGGCCCCGGCCAGCATCGTGTTCACGCCGGTGCCGACGGCGGCACCGACCGGCACCAGTACCCAGCTGGTCGGCAGCGTCGCCACCATCAATGGCGACTTCGTGCCCGCCTCCATCACGCTGACCATCAACAAAGACCTGCACAAGCTGATCCCGTCCGAAACCGGCATTGCGCTCAGCGGCACGCCGGGCTGGTCACGCGTCAGCCACACCATAAACATCACGGACAACTATGGCGGCAGCGCCGGCTGGACCGCCAGCAGCGACCAGCCATGGCTGACGCTGGCCAGCACCGCGACGACGCTGACGCTGACGGCCGATCCCACCGCACTGCCGATCGACTCTTACAACAGCGCCACCATCACGCTGACGCCGGCCGATCCGAGCACGGTGGTGCCACCGGAAGTGATACGGGTCGGCTTCTGGAAAGGCACGTCCTCGCCGGTGGCGAACAGCACGCTGCCGCTGCCGTACACCACGCTGGCCGCCGACCCGGTACGGCCGCTGGTGTATGCGCACAATGGCGGCGCCTTCATCGACATCTACAACGTCTACAACAACCAGAAGCAGGCCACCATGGCGGGACTGTCGGCCAGCCTGGGGGACATGGCGGTGAACGCCAGCGGCGATTATCTGTATGTGATCGACCTGAACAACAAAAAACTGGCCCGCCTCGACCTGAACAGCCGCAGCATCAGCGCGCAATGGGCGCTGCCGGCCGGCGCCAGCAAGGCCACCCGCCTGCGCGTGATCCGGCCCAACGGCGTCGAACTGGTGGTGCTCAGCGACGGCAGCACCTATCTGGCCAGCAGCGGCGCGCGCCTGCCCAACCTGGCCCTGACGGGCGGCAGCCTGGATGCGCCGGGCGACGGCAAGCGCCTGTACCAGCAAAGCGAAGGCAGCAACGCGATCCAGCTGACTACCTTCAGCACCGACTATGCGGCCCTGGGCGGCGGCACCCTGTTTGCGGCCCGGCAGGCGGCGGCCAGCCATGCCGGCAGCGGCACGCTGGGGCAGGACCTCGCCGTCAGCCCGGATGGCAGCAAGGTGTACACGGCCAGCAGTACGCCGCGCCTGTGCAGCGCCCTCAATCCGGCCGATCTGGGCAGCCTGTACTACCTGCCCAGTGGCGACGTTGCCCCGAATAATGTCGAAGTGGGCAGCGACGGCCGCGTGTATTGCGGCGTGGCCGGCAAGACCAGCACCGCCGATGTCTGGGTCTACAGCAGCACCGGCAGCTTGCTGAAACAGCTGAAATTCACGACGCCCGGCGAGCAACTGCTGGCGCGCCAGATGGTCATTTCTGGCGATGGCTATCTGCTGATCGGCCTGACCGACAGCGGTACCGTCAGCGTGGTACCGGTCGGCCCCTGAGCTGTGCGAGGCTGCTGCCGGGCGGTCCCGGCAGCACTGTCGGCGCCGGCCTTGCGCTGTCACAAGCGCTGGCGCCGAGCGCGCCGGCAAATAGTGTATTTATCATAATATTTACAATATAAACACGTTACTCAGGAGCCGAGTCATTGCTGACTCCGGCGGGATGGACGCGCCATCCCTGCACTCCCGGAGCACCTGAACGTGAACATCCCACGCCTGCCCCATATCGCCAGCGCCGTCGCCGCCACGCTGGCGCTGGCCGCTGCCGCTCCTGCCAACGGCAACCACGCCATCAACCAGGTGCTGGATGTGGATACGTCGGTGCTGAAGGCGCTGCACCTGAGCTCCGGCCCATCCGCCACCGCCTTCGATGCGCAGATCACCTTCAGCTCCAACTTCGCCTTCGATTTCAACCCGCGTGACGGCATCCAGAGCGGCACCTACGATTTCACGGCCGTCGCCGTGCACGAACTGGGCCATGCACTGGGCTTTGTCAGCGGCATCGACTTCTTCGGCCACCCGAATGGCCCCGGCGCCGCGCTGTTCGACGACCTCAATCTGGATGATTTCGCGGTCGGCTCGACGCTCGACCTGTTCCGCTATGGCAATGGCTTCAATCCCGACGGCAGCCGCCAGCTGCAATGGTCGCCCGACCGCAGCGCCTTCTTCTCGGTCGATGGCGGCGCCACCGTCTTCAACCTCAGCAACGACGCCCAGCAGGCCGCCTATTTCGCCCGCGGCCAGTTCAACGGCGACGGCTTCCAGGCCTCGGCTGGGCTGGTCTTGCTAGGCAGCACTGCACGCCGTCGTCGCCGCCGCCAGGTTTTTTTGACAAGGGACACAGCGGCCAGTACGCTAGGCTTCCCGTCCCTTGCCGCGAGCCGTCAATGAAAGCCAGCGTCACGCCGTTCCAGCTCTTTCTCGACCAATATCAGGCCGCCGTGCTGGCCAAAGATAGCAGCGCCTTCGCCGCGTTGTACGACGAAGAGGTCGAGGTGTTCGATACCTGGGAACGCTGGTCGATCAGCGGCCGGGACGCGTGGCGCACCACGGCCAGCGCCTGGTTCGCCGGACTGGGCGCAGAAACGCTGGTGGCCTGCGCCAGCGAAGTGCACTGCAGCCAGGCTGGCGAGCTGGTGCTCGGCCATGCACTGATGACCTACACAACGGTGTCCGCCAGCGGCGAACGGCTGCGCGCGCTGAGCAAGCGCATCACGGTTGGCTTGCGCCGTAGCGGCGGCCGCTGGAAGGTGTTCCACGAACACAGCTCGGTGCCGGTCGACCATATCACACCTGTTTTGTAGGGATCAGCCTTTAGCACAGGAAGTAGTTTTTACATCACAAATTTTCGCTTGCTTGTATTTATGGTAAAACGGATCTCAAT
>JBGSBQ010000621.1:0-2861 GCA_041730475.1 Sphingomonadaceae bacterium | reverse complement strand
GCGCGATCCAGCTTGACCCGGCTTAGCACCAGGAAGTAGCTGCTCTTGGTGGCCAGTCCGTTCGGGTCGACCGCACTGCGGCCGTTCAGCGCCGCCGTAAACGTGGCGATATCCTGGAAACCACCGCGCTTGCGGTTATTCACCAGCGTGCTTGCCTCCGAGGTCGACAAGCCCGTCACCGCCGCCGACAGCAGCTCGGCCGGTGCCGTATTCACGTTCAGCGGCGTTGAAGCCGGCAGCACGATGACAAATTCACGCAAGCGTTCGATCGCCTGCGGCGTAAAGCCGCTGATGGCCAGCAGGTCCTCGACCCGCATCACTTCGATCGGTTCGCCGCTGCCGCTGCTGCCGCCACTGGTGGTGGCCGCTGGGCTACTGCTGCCGCTGCTGGCGCTACCGCCGCTGCCGCTGGCTGTGCCGGTAGCAGGGTTGCTGCCGCTGCCGGAGGCCGCCCCGGCCTCGGTCAGTGCCGCCGTCTTCTGGCCGTTGGCCACCTGCTGCGCGACGCGCTGCGCCAGCGACGGATCCAGCTGCAGATTGCTCAACAGGCGCTGGAACACCGTCTGCTGCAGCGCATTCGGCTTGCGCAGCAGCGCCAGATTGGTCAGATTGTAGCGGCCCTGGGCGTCGGTAATCTGGCCCGACAGCGTGGCATCAAATTTCTCATGCTCGGCCCGCTCACGCTCGATGTACTGATCGAGCCGGGTTTCCGCCAGCGGCGTGGCCCACACCCCATTGAGCGTGGTGCGCAGCGGATTATCGCGGCCATCCTGGCTCAGGATCAGGCGTGACCAGTCCAGCGCACCGCGCAAGATCCAGCGGGTTTGCAGCTGCAGGCGCTGGTTTTCCATCGAGCGCACCTGCACCTGCTGCTGCCAGAACAGGCTGGCCACGATGGTCACCGCCAGTGTTGTCAGCAGCAGCGCCGTAATGATGGCGACGCCGCGCTGGTGCCGCTGGTGCCGCTGGCGCCGCTGGCGCCGCTGGCTAGTATGCACGGCCGCCATTACACGGCCCCCAACAGGAAGATCTTGATCAGCGCGATCTCCTGTCCCTGCAATTGCAGCGCCACTTCCAGCCCGGTCGGGCCGGTCGGCAGCGCCAGCGGCGAAGTCACGGCCTGCGCGGCCTGCTGGCTGGACTGCTGCGCCGCGCCGGTGGTGGTCGAGCGCCAGCTGTCGTTCTGCCACAGGCGCATGGTCAGGCCGGCCACGCCGCTCTGCATCGTCACTGCCGGTGCCGGATCGCTGTCGCTGCGCGCCGCCTGCCACAGCGCATCCAGCTGCTGCAGATCGCGGGTGGCGGTCGATTCGCGCCGCGTCAGCACGCCGTCACGCACGCGGTAGGACACCACCTGCAGGCGCGAAGGCTCGTTTTCGGCCAGCACGGTGCGCACCAGCGTCAGGCGGTCGTTCTCGGCCAGCAGGCTGGCACGGTTGTGCAGCATGGCGTCCGGCGCCAGATGTTCGCAATCGCTCTGCATCTGCGCGAACGCCAGTTGCAGGCCACGGGTCTGCTCCATGCTGGCCGTCAGCGTCTGGCGCGAGCGCAGGATGCCATCCAGCCCGCGCCAGCCCAGCACCGCGACGATGGCCAGCACGGCGATCGCCACCAGCAGCTCGACCAGCGTGAAGCCACGGCCATGGCCGCGACGGGGCAGGATGCGCACGCTCATGAATTCAGCACCAGTTGTACCAGCTTGATGATGCGGCGCTCCGGATAGGCGGCATCAAACACGCTGACCTCGACCCGGCGCAAACGCGGATTCGGGCTGGCGATGACTTCTTCCTCGCACACCAGCTGCAAATCGCCCTGCGGGCAGGGGAAACTTTGCTTGCCGACGCCGGGGAAGGTCTTGGCGAGGCGGATCTGTACCAGCCGGTTTTCGGCCGACCAGGTAGCCATCATGGCGCTGCGCAGGCCATCGCTGTTCTGGGTCAGGCTGCCGACTGCGCGCAGCGAGGCGCCCAGTGCCGTCACCACGATGATCAGCGCCACCAGTACTTCCAGCAGCGTGAAGCCGCGGGCGCGGCGGGAGCAAAGGAAAGGAGGGGCGGCCATGTCAGTCCACCGTAAAGTGGCCGATGCCATCGGCACGGATGGCGACACTGCTGTCGCCACTGGCCATGGTCAGCACAAAAGGTTTGTCGACCGGTTCACGGCCGAACACGATGCGCAGCGTAGGACCGGGCAGCGACGGCGCCGGTTCCAGCATCAGCGTCACCGGGCTGCGCTTGAATTCGCGTTCGCGCAGCAGATCGTCCTGCGCCAACACATCCCACTGGCGCTCGTTGCGCACCAGGAAGCGGTAGCTTTGCTGCCCCGCTTCAAAGGCGATCTGCTGGTTGCGCACGATCGCCTCGTCACGCGCCAGTTGCAGCAACAAGGCGATGCGCTGGGCTTCCTGCTGCAGCGATTGCTGCTGGCTGGGCATGGAATTCAGGCCGACCAGTCCCAGCGTGATGCCAATAATGACCATCACCACCAGCAGTTCGATCAGCGTGAAGCCACGCTCGCGGCGGGCGCGCATTGCCGGCAGTCCCGGAGCGGCCGCGCTTAGTTATCCCACGAGCCGATGTCGGCGTCGTCACCGGTGCCGCCTGGCTGGCCATCGGCGCCAAAGGACAGCACGTCGACTTCACCATGGATCCCGGGCGACAGGAACTGGTACGGGTTGCCCCATGGGTCTTTCGGCATTTTTTCCAGATAGCCGCCGGCTTTCCAGCCATTCGCGGCCGGACCGCTGGTCGGCTTGGTCAGCAGCGCCTGCAGGCCTTGCTCGGAGGTCGGATAGCGCTGGTTATCCAGCTTGTACAGCTTGAGCGCCTGCATCACGGTCGCGATATCGACCTTGGCCGCCG
>JBGSBQ010000620.1:0-2870 GCA_041730475.1 Sphingomonadaceae bacterium | reverse complement strand
GTTCGGGCTCGGCATGGCCGGTGTCAGCTTGCGCCGGTACACCCAGCGGCCCGGCGTGCGCCGCGCCTGCGGCTTGCTGGTACTGGGATTTGGCATGTTGGGACTGGCGCGCGCCAGCCTTGGCGTGTCGTTCGGATGGTTGGATGCCTTATGCCTGACGGTACATTGAGCGCGGACGGCACGGCCGCCGCCTGTTATCACTGCGGTTTGCCGCTGCCCACCACAGCCGGTGCCGACAGCTGGCAAGTCACGATCGGCGGCCAGCCGCGCAGCATGTGCTGCCCCGGCTGCGCCGCCGTGGCCCAGACCATCGTCGACCTTGGCCAGCAGGACTACTATCAGCACCGCAGCGTCTATGCCGGCCGGGCCGAGGGCGCGCAACTGGTGCCGCCCGAACTGGCGCTGTATGACAATGCCGATCCGCGCTTCGCGCTCGATGCCGACAGTTGCGAAGCGACGCTGGCGGTCGAAGGCATACGCTGCGCGGCCTGCGTGTGGCTGGTCGAACAGCGTTTGGTCAAGCTGCCGGGCGTACAGGCGGCCGCGCTGAACGTCGCCACCGAGCGCTTGCAAGTACGCTGGACGCGCGATGCCTGCACGCCGGGCGATATCCTCGCTGCGCTGCGCAAGATCGGTTACAACGCCTATCCCTACGATGCGGCCCGCCATGGCGAACAACTGCGCCGCAGTACCCGCACGCTGGGGCGCCAGCTGTTCGTGGCCGGGCTGTCGATGATGCAGGTGATGATGTATGTGGCACCTGCCTATCTGTCGAACGACGATGGTACGCTGGACCCGGCCATGGCCTCGCTGATGCGCTGGGCCAGCTTGCTGCTGACCTTGCCGGCGCTGTGCTATTCGGCGCAGCCGTTCTTTGCCGGAGCGTGGCGCAGCCTGCAGGTACGCACGCTGGGCATGGATGTGCCGGTGGTGCTGGGCATCGTGGCGGCCTTTGGCGCCAGTCTGGTGGCCACGGTCGCCGGCAGCGGCGAGGTCTATTTTGACTCGGTGACGATGTTCATCTTCCTGCTGCTGGCCAGCCGCTATTACGAACTGCGGGCGCGGCGTCAGGCCGCAGCGGCGCTGGAACGCTTGCAGCACGCGTTGCCAGCGTCGGCTTACCGCTTGCCGAACTATCCGGCCAGCCGTGACAGCGTGATGGTGGCTGCCGGTGCGCTCGCGGTGGGCGACGTGGTACTGGTTAAAATGGGCGAAGCGGTGCCGGCCGACTGCACCATCGTCGAAGGCCGCAGCAGCTTCGACCTGTCGCTGCTGACCGGGGAAAGCGCGCCGCAGCAGCGCGCCAGCGGGCAGGAAGTGCAGGGCGGTGCGATTAATGCGCGCAATGCGGTGCTGGTGCGCGTGACGCGGCCAGCCGCCGAGAGCACGCTGGCCGATCTGGTGCGGCTGGTCGAAAAAGCCGGCCAGCAAAAGCCGCAACTGGCCTTATGGGCGGACCGCGTGGCGGCCTGGTTTGTGGCCGGGCTGCTGGTGTTTGCGCTGGCCTGTCTGGTGTACTGGGAATTGCACGACGCCGCCCGCGCCTGGCCGATTGCGATTGCCGTGCTGGTGGTGTCCTGCCCATGCGCCTTGTCGCTGGCCACCCCGTGTGCGCTGGCGGCGGCCGGCGACAGCCTGCTGCGCCGTGGCGTGCTGGCGGTGGGGCCGCATACGCTGGAAACGCTGCGCCGCGCCACCCACATCGTGTTCGATAAAACCGGCACGCTGACCGAAGGCCACCCGGTGTTGCAGCAGGTGGAGGTGCTGGCCAGCCTGTCACGCCAGACCTGTCTGGAGATTGCCGCCGCACTGGAGCAGGGCAGTGCCCATCCGCTGGCCCGCGCCATTGTCGCGGCGGCTGCCGGTGAGCTGACGCCGCGCGGCCAGCGGGAAGTATTGCAGTTGACCGAGGTGCCGGGCATGGGGCTGGAGGGCTGGGTCGATGGCAAGCGCTATCGGCTCGGCAACGCCACCTTCGTCGGCGAACTGGCCAGCGCCGAGCAGTTCGCGGCCGCCGCTGCCAACACCGGAGTCGTGCTGTCGGGTGCGGCAGCCGGCATGACGACATTGTATCTGGCCGGGCCGGGCGTAGCGCTGGCCTGCCTGCAGTTGCAGGATGCGGTGCGCGACGATGCGCAGGCCACGGTCGACTATTTCCGCCGTCAGGGCAAGCAACTGGTGGTGTTGAGCGGCGATGATGATGCACTGACCCGCGGGGTGGCCGCCACGCTGGGCATTACGGATGCCAGCGGCGGCTGCCTGCCGGCCGACAAACTGGCGCGGGTCCAGCAACTGCAGCGCGAGGGCGCGGTGGTGGCGATGATCGGCGACGGTATCAACGATGCCGCCGTGCTGAGCGCGGCCGATGTATCGTTTGCGATGGGTGCCGGCGCGGCACTGGCGCAGGCCCACGCCGACGCGGTGCTGCTGGCCGGTCGTCTGGGCGCTGTCGCCGATGCGGCCCGGGTGGCTGATGCCACCATGCGCATCATTCGCCAGAACCTCGGCTGGGCTATGCTGTATAACCTGATCGCCATTCCGGCCGCTGCGCTGGGTTGGCTGAACCCGTGGCTGTCCGGTGCTGGCATGGCCGTCAGTTCGGCCGTGGTGGTCGCCAATGCGCTGCGCTTGCGGCGCGCCTGAGGAATAAACAATGGAAGCTCTGTATCTGCTGGTACCCCTGAGTGTGCTGCTGGTGTTCGGCGCACTGTGGGTGTTCTTTAAAGCCTCTGATCACGGTCAGTTTGACGACCTGGTCGGCCCCGGCATGCGTGTGCTGCAGGATGACGACAAGCCCGATGTTCACAATGAGGTGCAGCCCTGAATCAAACTGGTCGTTCTTGATCCAAATCAAAGTTTTTTAGTGTTCC
>JBGSBQ010000619.1:0-2871 GCA_041730475.1 Sphingomonadaceae bacterium | reverse complement strand
AGCGCTTCGTGCGGCACGCCGAACTGGGCCAGGATGTCGACCGCGTGCTTCATGACGTCCCAGTCGGACGACGAACCCATGACGACGCCGATGACAGCCTTGGCCAGTGTATTGACTGCGGCCATCATGCTTTCAGCTTCTCGCCGGTCAGGCGCTCGATGGCTTCGAAATACTTGCCCTGGGTCTTGTTGATGACGTCCGCTGGCAGTGCCGGAGCCGGTGCAGTCTTGCCCCAGTCCAGCGTTTCCAGATAGTCGCGCACGAATTGCTTGTCGAACGACGGTGGCGACATGCCGGGCTGATAGGAATCGGCCGGCCAGAAGCGCGACGAGTCGGCGGTCAGCACTTCATCCATCAGGTGCATGACGCCGTTGTCGTCGAGGCCGAATTCGAATTTGGTGTCGGCGATGATGATGCCACGGGTGGCAGCGTAATCGGCGGCGGTCTTGTACAGCTGGATGCTGATGTCGCGCATCTTGGCAGCCAGTTCGGCGCCGATGCGGGTTTCCATTTCGGCAAAGCTGATGTTTTCATCATGCTCGCCCAGATCGGCCTTGGCGGCCGGCGTGAACAGCGGCTCTGGCAGCTTGGCTGCCTGTTGCAGGCCGGCTGGCAGTTCGATGCCGCAGATGCTGCCCGTGTCCTGATAATCTTTCCAGCCCGAACCGATGATGTAACCGCGCACCACGGCTTCCACCATGATCGGCTTCAAGCGCTTGGCCACCACGGCGCGGCCCTTGACCTGCTCCACTTCCTCGGCGGCGACCACCGATTCCGGCGCCACGCCGGTCAGGTGGTTCGGTACGATGTGACCCAGCTTCTCAAACCAGAAATCGCTCATCTGGTTCAGGACCATGCCCTTGCCTGGGATCGGTTCGTTCATGACTACGTCAAAAGCCGACAGGCGGTCGGTGGTCACGATCAGGATCTTGTCGTCACCGACGGCGTAGTTGTCGCGGACTTTGCCGTGGCCCAGCAGTGGCAGGGACTTGATGGAGGATTGGTAGAGGCTGTTCATAGCGGAGGGATGTATTAGATAAAGCGAAACCGGCGGACAGGGAACACCGCGCCGCCGGCCAAGAAAATCGGGCCGGAGACATGCTCCGGCCCGTTCCAAACAGAATTTTACTTCACAATCTGAGCCAGCTCGCCGGCCTTGTAGCGTTCCGCCATTTTTTCCAGCGGAATCACCTTGATCTTCGAGGCCTGACCTTCGCAGCCAAACGCCAGGAAGCGGGCGCGCACCACTTCTTCGGCGGCCAGACGGGCTGGCTTGAGGAAGTCGCGTGGATCAAACTTGGACGGATTTTCAAACAGGAACTTGCGGGTCGCCGCCGTCATCGCCAGACGGATGTCGGTGTCGATGTTGATCTTGCGCACGCCGTGACGGATGCCTTCCTGGATCTCTTCGACTGGCACGCCATAGGTTTCTTTCATATCACCGCCGAATTCACGGATGATGGCCAGCAATTCCTGCGGCACCGACGACGAGCCGTGCATCACCAGGTGGGTGTTCGGGATGCGGGCGTGGATTTCCTTGATGCGGTCGATGGCCAGAATGTCGCCGGTCGGCTTGCGGGTGAACTTGTAGGCGCCATGCGAGGTACCGATGGCGATCGCCAGCGCGTCGCACTGGGTGCGCTGCACGAAGTCGGCAGCCTGCGCCACGTCGGTCAGTAGCTGTTCGCGGGTCATGGTGCCGTCGGCGCCGTGGCCGTCTTCCTTGTCACCCTTCATGGTCTCCAGCGAACCGAGCACGCCCAGTTCCGCTTCCACCGTCACGCCGATAGCGTGCGAGAACTTGACCACTTCACGCGACACTTCCACGTTGTAGTCATACGAGGCCACCGACTTGCCGTCCGCTTCCAGCGAACCGTCCATCATCACCGAGGTGAAGCCGGAACGGATCGCGCCCATGCAGACCGCTGGCGACTGGCCATGGTCCTGGTGCATGACGACCGGGATATGCGGATAGGCTTCCACTGCCGCGTCGATCAGGTGACGCAGGAACGCTTCGCCGGCATATTTGCGGGCGCCGGCCGAGGCTTGCATGATGACCGGGCTGTTCAGGGCATCGGCAGCGGCCATGATGGCTTGCACTTGCTCCAGGTTGTTGACGTTGAAGGCAGGGATGCCATAGCCGTTTTCAGCAGCATGGTCCAGCAGTTGACGCATGGATACGAGGGACATGGTAGTACTCCAAACAATAAAAAACCGGTTGCCGACCAACTGCCCGCCGTCGTCGCCGCACACGCGGGGACCCATACCACAGCAGCGCAGCGCCGCATCCGCCCCGACTACGCAGGGAGGATGCCGGGCCGGACTTGTATTACTTATTCAAACTCACCAATCTTGACGATCTTCAGCGCATTGGTGCCGCCGATCTGGCCCATCGGCGAGCCCCAGGTGACGACGATCATGTCACCCTTCTTGGCGATACCGTTGGCGACGATCAAGTCTTCGGCCTGTTTCAGCACCACGGCGCTTTCGCCGGTCTGCAGCAGGTGGTAAGCACGGACATTACGGTACAGCGACGCCTTGCGCTGGGTCACCACACTTGGCGTCAGCGCGAAAATCGGCGTGTCGATGCTGTGGCGGCTCATCCACAACGCAGTCGAACCCGACTCGGTCAGCGCCACAATGGCCTTGACCCGCAGGTGATGCGCAGTGAACAGCGCGCCATAGGCGATCGACTGGTCGATGCGGGTGAACTTGACGTTCAGGAAGTCGCCGTCGAGCGTGTTGTACTCGGACTGCTCGGCTTCGACGCAAATGGCGGCCATCATCTCGACCGTTTCGATCGGATATTTTCCGGAGGCGGTCTCGGCCGAGGTCATCACGGCGTCGGTGCCGTCCAGCACGGCGTTGGCC
>JBGSBQ010000618.1:0-2875 GCA_041730475.1 Sphingomonadaceae bacterium | reverse complement strand
CAGCATCACGCCAAATCCCGCCTTCTTTTACGGTGGCAACACCCGCGGCGAGATCCTGCAAGCGTTGTTGTATGTGGTCAGCCATGGCGAAGGCATCATTAAGGTCACCGGCGAAGTCGGCAGCGGCAAGACCATGTTGTGCCGCATGCTGGAAAGCCAGTTGCCGCCCCATGTGGAGGTGATTTATCTGGTCAATCCCAGCCTGTCGCCGCTGGAAGTGCTGTTCGCGATTGCGGGCGAGCTGGGCATAGACGCGCACGGCAAGCGCAGCGACGAGGTGCTGCGTGCCTTGCATACCGACCTGATCGCCAAGCATGCGGCCGGCCAGCAAGTGGTGTTGCTGGTCGAGGAGGCGCAGGCGATGCCGCTCGACACGCTGGAGGAGATCCGCCTGCTGACCAACCTCGAGACGGCACGCAACAAGTTGCTGCAAATCGTGCTGTTTGGCCAGCCCGAACTCGATGAGCACCTAAATCTGCCCGGCATGCGCCAGTTGAAAGAGCGCATCACCCACAGTTTTGACGTCCCGGCGATGGCACCCGAGCTGGTGCCGGACTTCCTCGATTTCCGCATGCGGGCCGCCGGTTATCAGGGCCAGCGCGCGTTTGAGCCGGAAGCGGCGCGGCTGATTGCGCGCGCCTCGCAGGGCATCGTGCGTCGCATAAACATTCTGGCCGACAAGGCCCTGCTGGCCGCCTTCGCGGCCGATGCCAGCAGTGTCAGCGCGCGCCACGCGCAGCAGGCAATCCAGGAATCGCCATACCGCTCGCGCCTCAGTCTCGGCTATCACGCCAGCCCGGCCCGCGTGACGCTGGCGCTGTCGCTGCTGATCGTGGTGTTGCTGGCGGGCGCCGTCTGGCAATGGCTGCGCCTGAGTGCCGAACAGCGTCACGGGCTGGCGCTGGCCTCAAGCGCCACAACGGCGCCGCTGGCGGCCGCACCGCGCCCGCCCCTGACGCTGCTACAGCAGTCGCTGCGGGCGTCACGCACCTGGCTGCGCGACGAACCGGCCCACCATCTGAGCCTGCTGATCGAAACCCAGCCCGCCAGCGCCCAGCAAGAACTCGACACCTTCCTGCAGCACGCGCGCGGCGCCATCGGCCTGACCCAGCTGCACGCCGTGCCGCAACGCAGCGGCGACCAAGACCAGATTGCCATCGTGTATGGCAGCTTTGAAACACTGGAGCAGGCCCAGCAGGTACAAACGCTGCTGGCCGAGCGCTGGAACTTCCGGCCCCTGATCCGCGACATGCAAGACATGCGGAACGACGCCGCTGCCAGTCATGTGGCATGGTAGCGAATCAAGCCCGTGGGAATTGGGGCGACTCCCCATGGTTATTTGCCCATTTGAAACCTCATTTCTTGCTGTAGCATGGATTTTGTACGATCATGTCGGTTAGCAGTTTCAAAAGCACAACACTCAGCATGCCTCCGGGGGCGGATATCTCAATGAAAAAACTTGTTTCTCCCTTACTCCCCGTGATGTGTGGTGTCCTGCTGTCCGCTTGCGCGACTCGCACCCTGCCCACCTCGCCAACCCACCTGACGGAAACGCCACGGGCGGCCGGGGCGATCCCCGAGCCGGTCCAGCAAAGCGCCGCGCTGGCGCCGCCCAAGGCTGCCGCCAAGGTGGAAACCTATAGCGTGACGGTGCACAAGGTGCCGGTGCAGTCGCTGCTGTTCGCGCTGGCGCGCGACGCTGGCCTGAACGTCGACATCCACCCCGGCATCGAAGGCATGGTGACGCTGAATGCGCTGGACCAGACCATGCCGCAATTGCTGAACCGCATCGCCAAGCAGGTCGACATGCGCTACGAGATCGACGGCAGCAACCTGGTGGTCCTGCCCGACAGCCCGGTCTGGCGCAACTACAAGATCGACTACGTCAACATCGCCCGCAGCACCAGCAGCAGCGTCAATATCGCCACGCAGATTTCGACCACGGGCGGGGGCGCGGCCAGCACAACCTCGACCGGCACCAGCGCCAGCAATGCCGCCAGCAGCACCAACAACGGCAATAACAACTCCACCACGGCCGTCAACAATCGCTCGGACAATAATTTCTGGTATAGCCTCGAAAAGAATATCCGCGACATGCTGCGGCCGTCGAACCTGTACGACAAGCAAATGAATCCGCTCGCGCAATTCCAGGACCAGGGCAATAGCGCGACCCCGGCACCGATGGCGCCCACGCCAGGCGGCGCGGCCGGTGGACTGCAAAATCCGCAGCAACAGCTGCAACAGCAGCAGTATGCGATGCAACAACAGTATCAGCAGGCCCAGCCAGCCTTCGACCCCAACCAGTTCGCAGCCGGGGGCGCGCCCGCGGCGCCGCTACGCGCACCGGTGAAAAACGAATCGTCCGTCGTGGTGAACATCGAAGGTGGCCTGATTGCCGTGCGCGCCACGGGACGCCAGCATGAAAAGATCCAGGAATTCCTGGATATCGTGCTCGGTGCCGCCAAACGGCAGGTGCTCATCGAGGCCACCATCATCGAGGTCCGGCTGGGCGACCAGTACCAGCAGGGCATTAACTGGCAGAAATTGGGGAGCGGTGGCCTGAAGCTGATACAGGGTCAGGTCGGCAATGCTGCGCTGCCGTCCGACGTCAATCCGGGCACCACGCCGGGGGTGTTCGTGCTGAGTTATGCCAACCCTACCTCGCGGTTGGGCAATATCGCCTCTACCATCCAGTTGCTGGAATCGTTTGGCAAGGTGAAAGTACTGTCCAGCCCGAAGATCAGTGTGTTGAATAACCAGACCGCCCTGCTCAAGGTGGTCGACAACAATGTCTTCTTTTCGATCAAGGTCACCCCGGCAGTTATCGGCAGCAATGGCTCGATCACCACACCGGCCACCTATGAATCGCATCTGG
>JBGSBQ010000617.1:0-2886 GCA_041730475.1 Sphingomonadaceae bacterium | reverse complement strand
GGGCAGCAGCAAGGCAGCAGTGGGCATGGCGCTGATCGCGCAGCACAGCATGGCACCGGCACTCAGGCGACGCAGCGCAGGAAGGTGGGATTTGCTGACGGACGGTTTTTTCATTGTCTGAACTTTTATCTGAACTTCTATCTGAACTTAATGGAACTCTAAAGCGATGATGTTGCGTTCACTATTCGGCTTGCGCTGACCCAGCAGATTCAATAGATTGGCCAGCGCTTCTTCATTTCCTTTTGCGGCTTCGGCTTGTCCGGAAAACTGCAAACGTCCCTGCGCCAGCCTGCCGCTACCGCTTAACAGCAGCGGCCCGCTGGTCGATGCCAGCGTCAGCGCTGCAGTCTGGCCCTGCCAGTCCAGCGCCAGCTGATAACTCCCCAGCGGCCGCACCGACGACAGGCGCGACGCCATATCCACCATTTCCAGCGTGGTGCGTCCCTGCACGGCCAGTTGGCCCTGTTCCAGCGTCAGCTCCAGCGCCGTCCACGACAGCCGCATCACGCCACTCGGCGCAATCGTATTCAATGGGGCACCCAGCCCCGCCAGTCCCTGCGCCGGCAACAGCAGTGCCGAAGGACTGAGCTGCCAGTGCGACCAGCTGCCATGCACCACCAGTGGCTGCGCCAGCGCAGCGTCATTCGCCAGCTGTAAATCGACCATGCCGAGCAGCGCCAGTGGCGAAATCGTCCAGCTGAAACGGCCCGGCAGCAATGGCGTTACCGGGCCATTATTGGCCGCTGCCGCACCGATAAACGCCGAACCGCGCCACAGCGTACCCTGCGCATCCCCCAGCGTCAAACGACCGCCGGTCTGCTGTTCCACCAGCACCGCCAGCCAGGTGGCCGGGAAAAACACCAGCAGCGTGACCACTGCGCTCAGCGCAATCGTCAGCAACCATAACACGGCGCGCTTCATCGGGCCCCGCCCTGACGCAGCGTCAGGAGAGCGTCGACGGTACCAGCCGGTTCCTTGGCGGTGATGCTGGCGTCCTGCACGCTGATGCGGCCTTCGCGGCGCTGCACGTCGAGCCAGTCCATCAGACCGGCGAACGGCACCCCATTCAGTTGCAGGCGCACGTATTCGCCCGTTACCGAGATCGATTGGGCGCTCAGGCTGCGCGCTGCCAGGCTGGCCGTCAGCGTGTCACGCGTCATCGGCGGTGGCGCTGCCACGCTGACGCTTTTCAGTGCCGCCGCTTCCAGCGCCAGCGCCTGCAATTCAGCCGCCTGCTGGTGCAGTTGCGGCAGTTCCTTGCGCAGCTTGACGCGCCCGTCCAGCGCGGGCGCCACCAGCAGCGCATAAAACAGCGCCAGCCCCAGTACCACGGCGCCAACGCTAAGGAACTGGCGCTCTTGCCCGGTGCGCGCCAGCCAGAAGCTCGCCGCTGCCTCGCGGTAGCGGTTCAGGATGTGCTGTGCTTTGCTCATGATTTTGCTCCCGTGCTGGCCAGCTTGATCTGCCACGCCCCCGGCGCGGTCTCCGTCAAGTCCAGTCTGCGGGCGGCCAGCGCCGCCTTGATTTGTCCCAGCGCGGCGCCATCGACCGTATTCGGCTTCAGTTTCACCAGCAGCGCGCGGTCGCGGTACTCCAGCGACGCGATCACGTCCTTGCGCGGCAGCGCTTCGGCGAAGGCGGCGCTGAGCGAGATGAATTCGTCCTGCGCCATCTGGCCGCTATCGACCTTGGCCTGCGCAAGATTGCGCCGCATCTGCTCGGCCGGATACAGCGCCGCTTCGTTCGGATAGGCGGCCTTGAAGGTCTGCAGCATGGTCTGGCGCAAGCCATCCGCTTCTTTCTTCAGGCGCAGCCACTCGATGTTCATGCCCGCTACATTGACCAGCAGCGCTGCCACGGCAAAGCGCAGCGGCCAGCGCCAGCGCTGCCACTGGCGCGCGGCATTGCCAGCAGCACCGAGGCCGGCGGCCAGATCGATACCGGCAGCGCGGGCGCCGGCGATCCAGTGCGCCCAATGGTCGTCGGCCAGTGCCATGCCGCTGATCTGGCCCGCGTCCGTCAGGCGCGCCAGCAGCGGCGCCACGGTCTTGCTGTGCGCGGCCGACAGGTACAGGCTGACCGGCTCGTCGCCCGCCAGTGCGCGCAAGGTGCTCAGCGCCGCTTCCGGGTCGGCGCCCAGCGTCAGACCGAAGCCCTCGTACTGGTTGCGGCGCAGCGTCAGTTCCAGCCCGAGGTCATGCGCGTCCAGCGTGGCGGCCACGGCGCCCGGCTGAACGGGCAGGCACAGCTGGGCTGGCACCGCCGTTACGCTATGCGCACCCTGCGCGACCAGCGCTTTGACCAGCACCTCCAGCCAGGCCCGCTGCACCACAGCGATGCTGCGCTGGCCGTCCGCGCCCGTCGGGCCGGCGGCCAGCACACAATCGGCCGGATCGCCGAGGATCTGTTCTTCGACCAGTCCGGGCAAGGCCGCTTTCAGCCTGGCGGCCGACAGCGGCGGCACCGCCATCCGCAGCAGCGTCACATCCGATGCCGCCAGCAGCAGCACCACGCGGCGCGCCGAAGCGACCAGGTCCGCCAGATTGCCCAGTGCCGCCGCGCCTTGTTGCAGCAGCTGGCCGCCGTCGCCCGCCAGCGCGAACGGGCAGGTCTGGACCGCGCCGCTGTCGACGCTGGCCTTGGCCGGATAGCGGATAAATAATGTAGTCAAAGGGTCTCGCTTTCGTGCGTTGTTCCGTGCATGCTAATTGTCTCGTATCCAGACCACCGTGGTGCGAAAATTATTACTCATCTCGCCGCGCTGGATCAGTGCCTGCGAATTCAGCGTGGCGCGATCCAGCTTGACCCGGCTCAGCACCAGAAAGTAACTGCTCTTGGTGGCCAGCCCGTTCGGGTCGACCGCGCTGCGGCCGTTCAGCGCCGCCG
>JBGSBQ010000616.1:0-2889 GCA_041730475.1 Sphingomonadaceae bacterium | reverse complement strand
TTGCTGGCGGGCTTGTCGCCGCAGGAGCTGCACCGCTGGTATTTGGGCGTGTATATCGACGCGTTTGAGTGGGTGGAACTGCCGAATACGCTGGGCATGAGCCAGTATGCCGACGGCGGCATGCTGGCCACCAAGCCGTATGTGTCGAGCGCTGCTTACATTGATCGCATGAGCGATTATTGCAAGGGCTGCCATTACAACAAGAAACTGCGCATCGGCGAAAAAGCCTGTCCGTTCAATGCGCTGTACTGGGACTTCTTCGCCCGCAACCGCGAGACGCTGGGCGGCAACCACCGACTGGCGATGGTCTATCGGCAATTGCAGAAGATGGATGAGGCAGATGTCCATGCGCTGCAGGAGCAAGCGGCCAGCACACGCGCGCGCATCGAACAGCTGTAAGCACCCACCTGCGGAATGCTGGGGTCAGACGGGGACGCCGAGTCCCGACGGGTCTGACCCCGGGGTTTGCTGCGGGGGTGAAAATCCCACCCCGGCACGAAACCTGAGCAGCTGGCGATAGGCGCAGGCGGCCAGCACGCGCGCGCAGATCGAACGGCTGAAAACACCCACCGGCGTAAAGCTGGGGTCAGACGGGGACGCCGAGTCCCGACGGGTCTGACCCCGGGGTTTGCTTCTGGGGTAAAAATCACAGCCCGGCACGAAACCTGCTCAATAGATAGAGTATCGATTGAGCAGGGACACATCATGGATCTCAGAAGGCGACTGGTTGGCTATCTCAGCCTAATGCTGCTGGCCCTGCTATTGGTCACGCTGACCATCAACCTGTCGTCACTACGTTCCGACGTCACCACCGAGCTGGCTGCCTCCCGCCAGCTGGCCCGGGTGCTACTCGAAATCGGCCGCAACGAAGCGGACCTGACGCCCGCAGCTGCCGCCGCCCGGCTGGAAACTGCGTTGCACGGCGGCCCGCTGCGCCATATCCGCATCGCCACCGGCACCGTCCCGCCGCCTACCAGCGGCAGCAGCGCCAGCCTCGCCGCGCTGCTGGGCTTCGCCCCCGACCCCGGTCAACTGCTACGCATTGGCGGCCACCAGCTGCGCATCGCCTCCGATCCCACCTCTGAAATCGAAGAGCGCGTCCACGATACTGTTCAATTATTGATCACCCTGTTGTTCTTTTCTGGAGCAACCCTGCTGGTCGTCTGGTGGGCCGCCGACCGTGCGCTGGCGCCGGTGCGAGCGTTGGAAGCCGGGCTGCAACGGCTGGCCCGGGGCGAAGCGGACGCCGCCCTGCCCGCTTTTGCCCTGCGCGAATTCACCCGCGTCGCCAGTGCCATCGACCAGCTGGCCGCCGCCCTGTCCGGCGCCAAGGAAGCCCAGCGCCGCCTGTCGCACCGGCTGATCCGCGTCCAGGAGGACGAGCGCGGCGCGCTGGCCCGCGAGCTGCACGATGAAACCGGCCAGACCCTGACGGCGATTAACGTCACCGCTACCTACCTCGAACGCCATGCCGGCCGTCTCGGCGCCGACCAGATCACCGAATGCGCGCAGGACCTGCGGCGTGACGTCCGCGGCGGCGGCGAACAACTGCGCGCCATGCTGAAACAGTTGCGTCCCCACTGCCTCGATGCGCCCGGACTCACCAGCGCCTTGCGTGAACTGGTCGGCGGCTGGCGCCAGCGCGCACCCGACACCAGCTTCAGCCTGGAATTGCCCGCTACGTTGCCGCCACTGGAACGCGAAGCTGCCCTGACCCTGTACCGCGTGGTACAGGAAGGCCTGACCAATGTCGTGCGCCACAGCGCCGCCACCGAATGCAGTGTACGCATCAGCACGGACCACGCCGGACTGGAGCTGCGCGTCGAAGATAACGGCAACGGCATCCCCGCCAGCGGCGCCAGCCGTGGCTGCGGCCTGCTCGGCATGGAAGAACGGCTGCGCATGGTAGGCGGCCAGCTCGCCATCGGTACCGGCGCTGCGGGCGGCCTGCTGCTTCAGATCCACCTGCCCTTACCCGCAACAGAGGAGCTCGTATGATAAGGATATTGCTGGTCGACGATCACGCCGTAGTACGCACCGGTTACCGGCGCCTGCTGGATGCCGAGCCGGACTTGCAAGTGGTGGCTGAAGCTGCCCGCGCTGACGAAGCCAACGAAGCTGTGCTGCGCAGCGAACCGGACGTGGCACTGGTCGACCTGAGCCTGAAAGGCAGCAGCGGCTTCGAAGCCATCCGTGGCATGCTGGCGCGCCGTCCGGACCTGAAGATCCTGGTGTTATCGATGCATGAAGAAGCGGGCCACATTACGCAGGCGCTGCGCTGCGGCGCGCTGGGCTACCTGAGCAAGCACTGCGAACCGGAATATGTGATTGAGGGCATACGCCGGGCCGCCAGCGGCAAGCGCGTGTTTTCACCCGATATTGCGCAGATCCTGGCGGGCGAAACGGGCGGCGAAAACGCCTTCGACCAGCTGACGCCGCGCGAATTTGAAGTGGTGCGGATGCTGGTCAGCGGCGAAACCTCAAGCGCCATTGCCGACGCGTTGCAACTGAGTCAGAAGACCGTGCTCAATCACCTGACCCTGATCCGCCAGAAGCTGGGGACCAGCAATGACTTCAAGCTGCTGCACCTGGCGGCCCGGCATGGGCTGGTAGCAATCCACCAGCCCGTCACTGCCTAAAAGGTATAGCGCGCCGTCAGCGCGTAAGAACGGGGTGCACCCGGTGCCATGAAACTGGTGCCGACCTCACCGGCATTGGTGTAGCCGCCCGTCGCCGACAGCGCGTAAGCGCCCAACTGCCCGCCACTGGCATAACGACGGTCCAGCAGATTGTTGATGCCGGCCGTCAGCATCCAGCCCGCGCTGGCCTGATATCTGCCCGTGAGGTTCAGCACCGCATAGCCCGGCCCGCCCCCAGCGCCCCGCTGGC
>JBGSBQ010000615.1:0-2895 GCA_041730475.1 Sphingomonadaceae bacterium | reverse complement strand
AGAAGCTGGAGATTGCGAAGCGACATTTGTTCGACAAGCAAGTCGAAGCCCATGGGCTTAAGCCCGAAGAGTTCTCGGTCAGCGACGATGCTCTGCGTGATTTGATCCGCTATTACATGCGCGAGCAGCTGATTGCCGAAGCGCAGGGTCTGAATCCGGCTGATCGTCACACGCTGGACCAGCTGAAACGCCTGCAGGAACGCTGGCAGGAGCACGCCAAGGCGTTGCCGCTGGAACGCAAGGCCGAGCAGGCACTGTGGCAGCGTTTCCGCGCCGCCTGTGACGCCATCTTCACCAAGCGCAAGGAAGTGGCGCATGCCGCCGACCATGAACGCAAAGCCCACCTGCATGCGCGCGAGGCTATTTGCGCCGAGCTGGAATCGGCCAGCTTCAGCGGTGACGACAAGGCGCAACTGGCAGCCATTGCCAAGGCCTTGCGGGACGCGGCGACGGCTTGGCATGCGGCCGGCATCGTGCCGCGTGCCAGCGAACAGAAAATTACCCAGCGTTACCAGAGTGCCGTGACGGCGGTGCAGGGTCAGGCCGACGCCATCAAGCGCCGCGCCGGGGCGGCGCAGGCCAATGCACTGCGCGACAAGCTGCGGCTGTGTCAGGCGCTGGAAGCGGAACTGGCGGCCTCGCCGCAGGCACCGGCCATGGCTCAGGATGAATGGGATGCGCGTTGGAAAGCCTTGCCTGTATTGGCGGCGGACTATGAACGCACCTTGCAGGGCCGCTTTGCGGCCGGGCTGTCTGCGCTGCAGGCGGGCGGTGCCACGCGGGCCAGCTTTGCGGCCCTGCTGGAACGCAATAGCGCACAGTTGCTCAATGAAGTGCTGCGGCTGGAGATTGTTGCCGGTGTCGACAGCGGCGTCGAGTTTGCCCGTGACCGCTTGAAGATGCAGGTGGAAGTGCTGCAATCGTCGCTGAAGTCGGGCCAGAAGCCGCTGACGCAATCGGCCCAGTACCTGCAACTGTGCGCCATGCCAGCCCTTGCCGATGCCCGCACCACCAGCCGTATCGAGCAACTGTTTCGCCGCATTGGTGCTTCGGGGGGCGCGTGAGCGTGCCGTTTCAGGTCCGGATTCAGGCCGAAGACTTTGACCTGAGCACGGAAGTGGCGCAGTTGCGCGCCGGCTATCCCAAGATCGGCGGCATCGTCACCTTCGTTGGTACGGTGCGCGACCTGAACGAGGGCGCCAGCGTGTCCGAAATGGAGCTGGAGCATTATCCCGGCATGACCGAGCAATCGATCAGCGCCATCATCGAGCAGGCCCGGCAGCGCTGGCCGCTGTTCGGTGCGCTGGTGATCCACCGCATCGGGCCGCTGAAGCCGCTGGAGCAGATCGTGCTGGTCGCCGTGACCTCGGCGCATCGCGGCGAGGCGTTTGCGGCTTGTGAATTCATTATTGACTACCTGAAGACCGAAGCGCCGTTCTGGAAGAAGGAACAGACACCCGACGGCGCGCGCTGGGTTGATGCCCGCGTGACGGATGCGACGGCCCTGAAAAAGTGGAGCGTGGCGTCAGCCCCGGGCAGTTAAAGTGCCCAGGCGTCCCCGTCTGACTCTAAAGCCGCTATGTTAAAGCGCCGTAGCGTGCGCTTGCACCCCAAAACAAGAACTGGGGTCGGACCCGCCGGGACTCGGCGTCCCCGTCTGACCCCTGCTTTGCGCCGGTGGGGTTGGCCAGCGGACCTGCGCCTTAGCTGATCGCCATTAGCCCCCCCAGCGTAGGTTTTGATGTGGATCATAGTTTTGCCAAGTAATTTGGAGTCTCCTTGAAAACTGACCACCTAGCCCAACCTAGGTAACAAGTAATCAACATTGGAGTACTCCCATGCGGCAAGATAAACTGACTACCAAATTACAAGAAGCACTGGCCGATGCCCAATCGCTGGCGGTGGGTAACGATAATCCCTACATCGAACCGGTGCATTTGCTGACGGCCCTACTGAATCAGGACGACGGCAGCGCCCGTTCGCTGCTGCAGCGCGCCGGCGTCAACGTCAACGCCTTGTCGACGACGCTGAAATCGTCGCTGGAGCGCCTGCCCAAGGTGTCGGGCACGGGCGGCGATGTGCAGGTCAGCCGCGAATTCGTCGCCGTGCTGAATCTGGCCGACAAGGAAGCGCAGAAGCGTGCCGACCAGTTTGTTTCCAGCGAAATGGTGTTGCTGGCGCTGGCTGACGACAAGTCGGACGCCGGCAAGCTGTCGCGTGAAAATGGCCTGACTCGCAAGGCACTGGAAGCGGCGATTGCCACCGTGCGCGGCGGCGCCAAGGTCGACAATCAGGAAGCCGAAGGCCAGCGCGAGGCGTTGAAGAAATACACGCTCGATCTGACCGAGCGCGCCCGTGCCGGCAAGCTCGATCCGGTGATCGGCCGCGACGATGAAATCCGCCGCGCGATTCAGGTCTTGCAGCGCCGTACCAAGAACAATCCGGTGCTGATCGGCGAGCCGGGCGTCGGCAAGACGGCCATCGTTGAAGGTTTGGCGCAGCGCATCGTCAACAATGAAGTGCCTGATTCGCTGAAAGGCAAGCGCGTGCTGTCGCTCGACATGGCGGCGCTGGTGGCGGGCGCCAAATACCGTGGCGAGTTCGAGGAGCGACTGAAATCGGTCCTCAAGGAACTGGCCATGGATGAAGGTCAGACCATCGTCTTCATCGACGAGATGCACACCATGGTCGGCGCCGGCAAGGCCGATGGCGCGATGGACGCCGGCAATATGCTGAAGCCGGCGCTAGCCCGTGGCGAACTGCACTGCGTGGGCGCGACCACGCTCGACGAGTACCGTAAATACATCGAGAAAGATGCCGCGCTGGAACGGCGCTTCCAGAAGATCATCGTCGATGAGCCCTCGGTGGAGGCCACGATTGCGATTCTGCGCGGCT
>JBGSBQ010000614.1:0-2897 GCA_041730475.1 Sphingomonadaceae bacterium | reverse complement strand
AAATTATTGTTTGATAAATTTTAATATTTGAGCTAGAAAATTCTAATTAAGTATAAATTAGGTAGCGTTCAATTTACTAAATTACTTAAACAAATAAAATGAATTACGAAGTACATATATCCTTGGCATCCGACACCACGGCGGTGATGGTGGCGGTGCTGGCCATCGAGTTGTTGATGTTGCTGCCCACATAGGCCTGAATCGGCGCAAACATCGCCGTACCGGGACTACCATTCAAGTCCTGGCCCAGCAGGTGCTGGGCATTGAAACTGGTACTCAGGCCGGCGGCGATCTGCCCCAGCGCATTCTCGGCCTTGTCCAGCGCATTGCTACGAAAATCGAGCAGGCCGCCCAGCTGGCCGCCGTTGACAAAGCGGTCCGGTAGCGGCGTGAAATTGTTGCCCGACTGATACCCGACCTGGACCCGGGTCACATCGGTCGGCGAGGTCGATACCGCCAGCGGATACGGCGTGGTATTCAGCACCAGCGGCTGGCCATTGCCGAAACTGACCGACAACGCATTGTTCGCGCCGGGCACGACATTGATTTTGACCAGCTTGTTCAACTCGGTCAGCAGCGCATCGCGGTGATCGAGCAGGTCATTCGGCAGCTTGTCCGGGTCGGTACCGCCAGCCGAGATCTGGCCGTTGATCTCGGCAATCTGTTTCGAATAGCTGTTGATCTGGCTGACGGTGGCGGTGATCTGGCCATTCACGCCATCGCCAATTTCATGCAGCCGCGCATCGAGCGCCTGGAAGCGCGACACCAGTGAATTGGCGCTCGACAGCAAGGCCTGGCGCGATGCCGTCGAGGCCGGATTGGAGTTGGCATCCTGCACGCCGCTGAAGAAATCTTTCAGCGCCGGCGACAGGCCCGACGTGGTATCCGCCAGCAAGTTATCGACCTGACTGATCTGCGAGGTGTACATGTCCAGCGAGGCCTGCGTGGCCTGCGCATTGCGCAACTGGTTGCCGAGGAAATCGTCGTAGGAGCGGCGCACCGCCGTGACCTGGGTCCCGGTGCCCAGATAGCCGTAACCGAAGAACTGCGTGTACGCATCGGATTGCACCACGGTCTGGCGGCTATAGCTGGCCACGCCCGCGTTGGCAATATTGTTACCCGTCGTCGACAGCCCCACTTGCGCGGCCAGCAACCCGGTTTTTCCGATACTCAGTAATGACATGATGTGTTCTCTCTACCTGATTAACGGCAGTCGGCGGCCAAACTTGACCTTAGCCCACCAGCGAATGCTTGATGATGCTGGTCAGCTTGGCTGCGTAATTCGGGTCGGTGGCATAGCCGGCTTTCTGCAGGCCACGCGCAAAGCTGCTGGCATCGCCGCCGCTGGCCAGCACTTTTTCATAGCGCGGGTTGTTCGACAGCAGCTTGGCGTAGTCCTTGAAACTGTCGGCATACGAGGCGTAGGCGCGGAAGCGTTCGACCCGGGTCTGGGCCTTGCCGTTCACGTACTCGGTAGTGGTGGCCTCGACCACCTTGCCCTTCCAGTCAGGGCTGGCCTTGATGCCGAACAGATTGTGACTGTTGCTGCCATCGCGGCCCTTGATCTCGCGCTTGCCCCAGCCGCTCTCCAGCGCTGCTTGGCCCAGCATGAACTTGGCCGGAATGCCGGTGACCTTGCTGGCCTCCTCGGCATGGGCGCCCAGCTTTTCCTGGAAGCTGCGCACATGCGGCGCCTGCGTGGCCTTGGCCGCCCTGTCGATGCCGACCGCGCCGCCAGCGCCGCCCGCCGCTTCGATGGCGCGTTTCAGGCGCGCGGCATCCAGCAGCGCACTAGCGCCACCGAGGCTGGCATCCAGCGCTGCCGGCTGGGTGGCACTGTCACCAGCGTCGCTGCCGAGCGCCAGCGCCTGCTCCTGCGCCGCGGTCGTCTTCGACAGTTGACGGATCAGCACGTCCGCCAGACCGATGCCCTTCTTGGCGATGCTCTGGCTGGTTTGCTGGTCCAGCATGGTGGTAAACATCTTGGTCTGCTGGCTGTCCATCATGCCATCCTGCGGCGTGGCGTCGCGCATGCTCTTCATCATCATATTGACGAACATGGCTTCGAACTGGGTCGCCGCGGTTTTCAGCGCTTCCGGGCTGCCGGCCCGCGCCGACTGGCGCAGGCTGCCCATGTCCTTGACATCGAGGGCGAGACGGGAAGACAGATCGTTAGCGCTGGTCATGGCGTATCCTTAGATGATTTCCAGCTCGGCGTGCAGCGAACCGGCGGCCTTCATGGCTTGCAAGATGGCCAGCAGATCCTGCGGCGTGGCACCGATCGCGTTGAGTGCCTTGACCACGTCGGCCAGCGAGGCGCCGCCCTTGACCAGCATCACCTTACCGCTGTCCTGCTTGATGCCGACCTGCGTGTTTTGCGTGACCGTGGTACGCCCGCCCGACAGCGCGTTCGGCTGACTGACTTGCGGTTCGGCTGACACCGAAATCGACAGATTGCCGTGCGAAATGGCGCAGGTGTCAAGCGTGACAGCGCGGTTCATCACCACCGAGCCGGTGCGCGCATTCATGATCACCTTGGCCGGCTGTTCGGCCGGATTCACCTGCATGTCCTGCAGCGTGCCGATGAAGGTCACACGCTGGTCGCTGCTGCTGGGCGACTGCACGCGGATCACGCGGCTGTCCAGCGCATACGCGATGCCGGCGCCGTATTTGTCATTAATCGCTTCAACGATGCGGCTGGCGGTCGAAAAATCGGCCGTGTTCAGTTCCAGCTTGATCATATTGTTTTCGCCCAGCGCCGAGGCCACGGCCCGCTCCACGGTGGCGCCACCGGAAATCTTGCCGACGCTCAGGTGGTTCACCTGCAGCGAATTGCCGCCAGCGGCCACGCCCACGCCACCGACCAGCACATTGCCTTGCGCCATGCCGTAGACCTG
>JBGSBQ010000613.1:0-2897 GCA_041730475.1 Sphingomonadaceae bacterium | reverse complement strand
GGTTTTTTTCCTGTGTGTAGTTGGCGTCGTTTTACCCCGGGACCAGAAACTGGGGTCAAAACCGGCGGGTATGACCCCGGCGGGCGGGTCCGGGGTGCAAGGGAATGGTCCGGCGCCTTAGCCGAAGTTCAGGCCCATGCGCTCTGCCACAGTGTGCATATCCTTGTCGCCGCGGCCCGACAGGTTGGCCAGTATGATCAGATCCTTCGGCAGCGTGGCAGCCAGCTTGGCCGCATAGGCCAGCGCGTGCGCCGATTCCAGTGCCGGGATGATGCCTTCGATATGGCAGCAATCATGGAACGCTTGCAGCGCTTCTTCATCCGTGATCGACACATAACTGGCGCGACCACTATCCTTCAACCATGCATGCTCCGGCCCCACGCCCGGATAGTCCAGACCTGCCGACACCGAATGGGTCTCGATAATCTGACCATTCGCATCCTGCAGCAGGTAGGTGCGGTTACCGTGCAACACGCCCGGATAACCCTGGCTCAGCGAGGCCGAGTGCTTGCCGCTGGCGATGCCCTCGCCGGCCGCTTCCACGCCGATCAGCTTGGTATCCTTCTGGTCGATATACGGGTAGAAAATCCCCATCGCATTCGAGCCGCCACCAATGCAGGCCAGCACGTAGTCGGGCTGGCGGCCCGTCATTTCCGGCATCTGCACCAGGCATTCTTCGCCGATCACCGACTGGAAGTCGCGCACCAGCATCGGGTACGGGTGCGGGCCGGCCACGGTGCCGATGATGTAGAAGGTGTTTTCAATGTTGGTGACCCAGTCGCGCATCGCTTCGTTGAGCGCGTCTTTCAGCGTCTTGGAACCGGATTCGACCGGTACCACGGTGGCGCCCAGCAGCTTCATGCGGTAGACGTTCTGGGCCTGACGCTTGACGTCTTCACTGCCCATGTAGACCACGCATTCGAGTCCGAAACGGGCGCAGATGGTGGCGGTGGCAACGCCGTGCTGACCCGCGCCGGTTTCGGCAATGATGCGCTTTTTACCCATGCGTACTGCCAGCAGGGCCTGACCGATGACGTTGTTGATCTTGTGCGCGCCCGTGTGATTCAGGTCTTCGCGCTTGAAATAGATCTGCGCGCCGCCGGCGATTTCGGACCAGCGCTTGGCGTGGTAGATCGGCGAAGGCCGGCCGACGAAGTGCTTCAGCTCGTAGCGGAACTCTTCGAGGAAGGCCGGGTCCTTGGTGTAGCGCTCATAGGCGGCGTTCAGTTCGGCCAGCGCATAGGTCAGCGTTTCGGCGACGAAGGCGCCACCGTAGGGACCGAAATGGCCTTTGGCGTCGGGGTACTGGTAATCGTGGGCGTGGAACAGGGGTGCGGCTGCACCGATCTCAGCTAAAGCTTTCATGGCGGGGTTCTTTCGTATTCATGGCATCTCCGGCCCGCACCGCCGCAATAAAGTCGGCGATCTTGCGAGCATCTTTGATCCCCTTGGCCGCTTCGACACCACTGCTGATGTCGACCGCGTAGGGGCGTACAGACACGACTGCGTCAGTCGCGTTGTGTACGCTCAAGCCACCACTTAAAACGACCCGAGGCGCGAGATCTTTTGGAATGAGAGACCAATCAAAACCCTTTCCTGCACCGCCATAAGCATCCACATACGTATCCAGCAACAGGCTGGTGAACAAGGGACTGGCGGCGCGGCATTGCTGTTCGTATTCTAGCAAATCGGCGCCAGTCGTGTCAGGTCTGACCCGGTATACGCGCAGGAACTGTCGCCCCACTGCCGCAGCGATGGCGGCCGACTGCGCCACCGTCTCGTCGCCATGCAGCTGGATCAGCGACAACGGCGCAATGCGCACCGTGTCGGCCACTTGCTCCGGGCTAGCGTTGACAAACAAACCGGTACAGGTGACGAACGGCGGCACGCTGGCAATCAGCGCGGCGGCCTGCTGCGGCGTCACATAGCGCGGACTGTTGGGATAGAACACGAAGCCGATCGCATCGGCACCGGCGGCCACGGCGGCGGCCACGTCTTCTGGCCGGGTCAGGCCACAAATCTTGATACGGGTGCGTTGCATGGCTGTCCTGTTAGAACCACGGCAGCGGGCTGGTCGTTTCCAGCGGCAACTGCCATGTGGGGTCATAGTCGATACGGGCCAGATACAGGCCGTCGGGCATGAAGGTCGGTGCGGCGGCGTGGCGATCGCGCGTTTCCAGCAACTGCCCCAGCCACTCGGGCTGCTCGCGGCCGGTGCCGATATAGACCAGTGAACCGACCAGATTGCGCACCATGTGGTGCAGGAAGGCATTCGCGGTGATGGTGAATACCACCAGCTCGCCCTGCCGTTTAATCTGGATGTCGTGCATCAGCTTGACGGGCGACTTGGCCTGGCACTGGGCGGCACGGAAGGCGGTAAAGTCATGCCAGCCCAGCAGCGGCGCCACGGCCGCCTGCATGCGTTCCACGTCCAGCGGCCGGAAGCAGAAGCCGGCGCGCCCTTCCAGCAATGGGGAACGGGTCGGGTTGTTGTACAACACATAGTGATAGGTGCGGGCGCGCGCCGAAAAACGCGCATGGAAGAAGTCGTCGACGCTGGGGTCACCGTCCAGCTCCTTGGCCCAGCGTACCGCGATCGACGGCGGCAGGAAGGCGTTGACGCCGCGCACCCAGGAATGGGTGTCGCGGTTCAGGTCGGTGTCGAAGTGGACCACCTGTTCCAGCGCGTGCACGCCGGTGTCGGTGCGGCCGGCGCAGGTGGTGGCCAGCGGGACGCGGGCAAATTTTTCCAGCGCCTGTTCCAGCTGGTCCTGCACGGTCTGGCCACCGTCTTGTTTCTGGTAGCCGTGCCAGGCGCTGCCGTCATACTGGAGGCCGATTGCGATGCGTTTCAATTGCTGCTGGCGCGGGCTTGGGTAGAAACATTTGGCGGCATC
>JBGSBQ010000612.1:0-2910 GCA_041730475.1 Sphingomonadaceae bacterium | reverse complement strand
CTGCTTGCTGCTGAAGCGTTGTGTTCAGCGCGAAGAAGAAAGAGTATGAAGCATTTACAGCGTTTCGTCAATCTTCTTTTTTCTCGCTTCACTCTGCATTTGCATGCGTTGTTCTGCGAGGGGGCGAACTATAGCAAAGCCGCATCGTCCATGGCAAGGACTATTTTAGGGTTGGCACCAAGATTGCTTATCAATCCAGTAAGCAACACGATCGCACGGTAGTACGGCCTTTGTTTTGCTCACATTCTGCACAGGTGTTACATTATGGAACACCTAAGCAGGGACAAGAGAGCCGCGCATCAGCAGCGGCCAACGGAGACATCGCGAGAGATATATGCAATCACATACAGCTCCAACGCTGAATGATCAGGCCTGCACGCAACCTGCGAGTGCCTGGTCGGACAGTATGCCCCGCATCATCGAGACTTCCCACGAACGTTCCCTATCCTACGGCCTCACTCCAGACTCTCGTGCCGACTTCAGTCCACTGGCCCGCAATGACCTGACGGTGCTGATCGAAAAAAATCGCCTGCTGCATGCCCATGCAGTGCCAGCGATGGAAACGCTGTACCAGCAGATTATCAATACCCATAATATGGTGATCCTCACCGATGCGAACGGCGTCATCGTCCATTCGCTTGGCGATGACGACTTCCTGGAAAAGGCCAACCGGGTTGCATTACAGCCGGGCGTAGCCTGGTCCGAGCAAAGCAAGGGTACCAATGCGATCGGTACGGCAATCGCCGAGCGCACCGCCGCGCTGGTCCACGCGGATCAGCATTATCTGGCGGCTAACCACTTCCTGACCTGCTCCGCCGCGCCGATTTCCGACCATCTGGGTAATGTCGTCGGCGTGCTCGATGTCTCCGGCGATCAGCGCAGCTTCCACAAACACACCATGGCGCTGGTGCGCATGTCGGCACTGATGATCGAGAACCAGCTGTTCTCCGCCACCTTTGAAGATGCAATCACGCTGCACTTCCACGCGCGCCAGGAGTTTATCGGCACGCTGATGGAGGGTATCGCCTCGTTCAGCCCAGGCGGGCGCTTCCTGTCGGCCAACCGGAACGGCCTGTTCCAGCTCGGCTTATCGTTCGCGGCGCTGCAATCGCATACCTTCAGCTCCCTGTTTGGGCTGCCCGTTTCGGCGCTGTACGATCACTATCGCACCGCCTCGCCCGGCCTGCTAAACCTGTGCATGCATAGTGGCGTGCGGGTCTACGGACGCGCCCAACTGCGCCTGTCCAACAGCGTATTCCAGCAATCGCTGGTGAATGACCGCCCTGCTCCGGCAGCCACCAACAGTGCCCATCAAGCCTCGTCGACGGCTCGCCGCCTGTCCGGCTTGCGCTACCTGCGCACCGGCGATCCGCAACTGGAATTAGTCATCGAAAAAGTCACCAAAGTACTGGGGCGCGATATTCCCATCATGATCATGGGCGAGACCGGCACCGGCAAGGAGTTACTGGCACAGGCTATCCACAATGATTCGCCACGTGCGATGAGTCCTTTCGTCGCCGTCAATTGTGCCTCGATTCCGGAAACGCTGATCGAGTCGGAGCTGTTCGGCTACGAGGACGGCGCCTTTACCGGCGCCCGCAAGAAAGGCGCAATCGGCAAGATCCTGCAGGCAAACGGCGGCACGCTGTTCCTCGACGAGATCGGCGACAGGCCATTCAGCCTGCAGGCACGCCTGCTGCGGGTACTGCAGGAACGCATGGTAACGCCGCTGGGCAGCGATAAATCCATCCCCGTCAACGTCGAGGTGATTTGCGCGACCAATCACAATCTGCGCGAACGCATGGCCAAGGGTCTGTTCCGCGAGGACTTGTACTATCGCTTGAACGGTCTGGTGGTGAAGCTGCCGCCACTGCGCGAACGTACCGACCTCGAAGCGGTCACCAACAAAATCCTGGCGACAGAATCCAACAGCGGCAAGTACACGGTGTCCGACGAGATCCTGAAGCTGTTCCGCCAGCACCGCTGGCCGGGCAACTTCCGCCAGCTCACCAATTTGCTGCGCACGGCAATTGTGATGGCCGACGACGAACACGAAATCTGTTTGCGCCATATGCCGGACGACTTCCTCGACGATATCGAATGCACGCAGGCGCAGGCGGCCAGCGCCAGCACCGAGCGCCTGATCGCGCATGGCGCCAACCTGGAGGAAGTCGAGCTGTCCGTCATCCTCAAATCACTAGAGGCCAATGGCGGCAATGTCTCCGCCACGGCCCGCGCGCTGGGGGTGTCGCGCAATACCATCTATCGCAAGGTGCCCAGCCTGAAATAGTCCCCGCTCAGGCGGGCCGCGGAAAAGTCGGCGAGCGCCATTCCTGTCCCTGTTTATCGATCAGCAGCAGGTCAATCGCCGGCAAGCGTGTCGCCAGTTCTCTGGCGCGCGCGCTGCCGGTGACCATGAAGGCAGTAGACAGGCCGTCTGCCAACATCGCGGTCGGCGCCATCACCGTCACGCTGGACAATTCAGTCGGCGAATCCCCTTCGGCCGGATCGAAGATGTGGTGGTGCCGATAGTCCGGCGTGAAGGTGGTGGCATAGTCGCCCGATGTCGCCATGCCGCAGCCATCGATTTGCAAGGTCGCCGCAAGCGCATCCGTATCGCGCGGATCGCGTACGCCCAATACCCACGGCCGGTGATGCAGCTTCTTCCCGCGCGCCACAAACTCACCCGTATCAAGCAGCGCATGGCGGATCCCGTGGGCCTGCACTGCGGCCAGCGCCAGATCGGCCGCATAGCCCTGCGCCAGCCCATTCAGGGTGATGGCCATGCCGGGCCGGCGCAAGCGTACCTGCTGCGCATCTGCGTCCAACAACCGCCAATCGACCAGCGCGCGCCGCGCTCCGCAGCGCATCGCATGGCAGCCCGCCCAGCGCGCCACCAGCGCAGAAGGC
>JBGSBQ010000611.1:0-2916 GCA_041730475.1 Sphingomonadaceae bacterium | reverse complement strand
GGCGCAGGCCGGCGCGCAGGCCATGGCCAATCTCGCTTTGCAACAGGTGCGCACTGAGCAGAAATTGCTGGCAGTGCTGAGCGCCGAACAGCGCAAGCAAATGGCCGAGCGTCAGCCACCGCAGCCACCGCGTCCTTGATTCCATCCACCACGAAAGGAGAACAGCATGTCGATTAGCGCCCTGAATTCCAGCAGTGCGGCTAGCCAGTTGAGCTATGTCAGCCGTCTGAGCGCCACCAGTGGCAGTAGTAGCAGCGAAGCGACACGTGGTGCCCCGCCGTCAGGCCGCGCGGATGGCGGAGGCTTCATCGGCGCCATCGCCGACGCGCTGAAGGCGATTGGCGTCACCAGCACCAGCAGCAGCGACGCTAGCAGCACCGCCACCAGCAGCGACAGCACCGACAGCAGCACGACCGCCAGCAGCGACGTCTCGCAGGCACTGGGTAGTTTCCTGCAAAGTCTGATGGGTGCGCTGCACGAGCAGGGCGCTGGCAGCAGCAGTGACAGCAGCGACACTCCGCCACCGCCACCACCATATGGCGAGGCAGGCGGGCCGGGTGGCGCGGGCGGCGGCGGCAAGCTGGAATCGGATTTGCAAAGCCTGATTTCCAAACTGAGCTCCGGCAGCACAGCCAGCACCGACAGCACCGATGCCACCGCCGATCTGGAAGGCAGCTTCAAGAACCTGCTGGAGCAGCTGACGGGCAGCAGCACGGACAGCACCGATTCCAACAGCAAGCTGACCAGCTTCCTGCAGGCGTTGTCCACCAATTTACAGGGCAGCGGCAACAGCGGCAGCCTGATTAACACGACCGTCTGACCGTTTACGCAACACGGAGAAAGCACTATGCAATTCCACGATGAACATGAACATAGCCTCGCGGCCGATTTGAACGCGATGCTGCAACTCAACACTAGCCGGCGCCAGTCGCTGTGCTGGCTGCTGGCAGGCGCCTCGAGCTTGCCCATGCTGGGCTGCGGTGGCGGTTCCGGCAGCGCCGACAGCACTACCAGCGTCGCTTCCACCAAGACCACGACCGGCAGCACCGGCAGCACCGGAACCACCACCACCACCAACACTACCACGCCGACCGTCGGCTCTTGCGCCGTGATTCCAGAGGAGACGGGCGGTCCGTATCCGGCCGACGGCACCAACAGCAACGGCAGCGGAATTGCCAACGTACTGACCATGTCCGGTGTGGTGCGCAGTGATATTCGGAGCAGCTTCAATGGCGCCACAGGTAGCGCCGCTGGCGTCCCGCTGAGCATCAAACTGCAGATCGTTAATGCCAATGGCAGCTGCGTCGCGCTGCCCGGCTACACAGTCTACCTGTGGCACTGTGACCGCGATGGCAATTACTCGCTGTATTCGAGTGGCGTCACCACGCAAAACTATCTGCGCGGCGTGCAGCAAGCGGACAGCAGCGGCAATGTCACCTTCCAGACCATCTTCCCGGGCTGCTACTCGGGCCGCATCCCGCACGTGCATTTCGAGGTGTATCCAACGCTGGCCAAGAGCACCAGCGCGGCCAACCGCATCAAGACCTCGCAGTTCACCTTCCCGATGGCGACACTGAATGAGGTGTATGCCAGCACAGGCTACAGCACCAGCGTGCGCAATCTGGCGCAGATCAGCTACGCGACCGACAATGTCTTCAGTGACGGCACCTCGTTACAGATGGGTAGCGTCACCGGCAACGCGACCGATGGCTACGTCGTGACGCTGACCGTGGGCGTGGCCGGCTAAGCCACTACCGCTGACCCAGGCGAAATGCTTTTCGCCGGCCCGCTGCGGTATGCGGCGGGCGCCGAAACGGCTTTCGCCGGATTGGTCCAGCCCTACCGGGCGCCCGCCCTGAAACAATATGGCATGCCATTTGCGATACCTGAAGGGACGGCGCATCCGCGCCCCTTGCCGGTGGAGCAGCCATGAGCAACCCTTTGCTGGACTATCGTCCCGAACTCGAATTCCTCGCTGCCGATGGCCGCGGCGTGCCAGACGACGTCCCTGAACACAGCACGACACTCAGCGCTGCACTGCTGGACGCCCGCAGCGAAGCCCAGTTGCAGCAGATCCTCGCCCATTTGGTGGATCAGGCGCGCGCGGCCAGCGGCCAGCTGCTGGCCGCCACCCAATACCATCCTCTAAAACAAGCGCTGGTCAGCGGCCTGCAACGCGCCGCGCATCGGGCCTTGCCGCTTGGCTCTGTGCCTTTGGCGGGGCCGATGATCGAAGCGCTGGGCCGCAGTGGCGCCAGCGCCCTGAAGCAGCGTGCCGCCCGGGTCTTCGGCCTTGAGCTGGAGGGCCTCAGTCCGGAAGACAAGGAGTTCGAGCTGGTGCAGCGCTTCGTGCAGTTTGCCGATGCCGCCGCCCGCCACGCCATCACGCATGCCGCCCGTTCCCGGGCCGGAGCGCCGGCCGCGCCGTTGGTGCCGGCAGCCCTGATGGCCGCCGCGCAGCAGTACGCGCCCGGACTGCTGCGCCCGGCGTTACCGGCCAGCGGTAACTGGCAGCGCCAAGGCCAGCGCATCACGCTGTTTGACTGCTGATTTTTCGCCGCGCCTGTCGGCCCGGCCGCGCAGGTGCTTGTTTGTTGTTTCACTTTTCTATCGGGAGTTCACCATGCATGACATTGATCGTACCAACCTGGAATTTGGCCAACAGGAACAGGAAAACGAAAACTTCGAATTCGGCCAGGGCGAATGGGAGTCGGGGCCGCAGGGCATGTTCTCCGAGGCCGAAGAAATGGAGCTGGCCAATGAGCTGCTGTCCGTCAGCAATGAGGCGGAGCTGGAACAGTTCCTTGGCAGTTTCCTCAGCAAGGCGGCATCGGCGGTCGGTTCGGCCATCAAATCGCCAGTCGGGCAGGCCATCGGCGGCGTGCTGAAAGGGGTGGCGAAGAAAGCCTTACCACT
>JBGSBQ010000610.1:0-2919 GCA_041730475.1 Sphingomonadaceae bacterium | reverse complement strand
GCACCACCGCATGGAAGGACTATGGCGAGCGCAATGAGAACTGCGCCAAGCTGCTGAAACTGGCGGAGAAAACGCTGTGAGCCACGGCTTCGAACTGGAGTCCGCGGCGCGCGCACCCGCGGAACCGGACAACCCCTTGCTGGCGACGCTCAGCCGCTGGTTCGCCGGCCTGCAGCGCGCGCTGCTGATGCTGTCGATGTGCGCACTGGTGCTGACGGCACTGATCCTGACCTATTCGGTGGTGTCGCGCTACTTCTTCAACGCGCCCACCGACTGGCAGGATGAAGCCTCGGTCTTCATGCTGGTCGGCGTGACCTTCTTCTGCGCTGCCTACGTGCAGGGCCAGCGCGGCCACATCGGCATCGAAGCGATCGCTGGCCTGCTGCCGCCGGCCATCAACGCGGCGCGCCTGCTGCTGGTGGACGTGCTGTCGTTCGCGTTCTGCGCCTTCTTCGCGTGGAAGTCGTGGACCTTGTGGCACGAAGCATGGGTCGATGGCCAGACCACCTCCTCCACCTTCGCCCCGCCGCTGTGGATACCGTACGGGATGATGGCGCTCGGCATGTCGCTGCTGGCACTGCAACTGCTGCTGCAATCACTGATCCGCATGACTAATAAAACTGCAAGGAGCGCGCCATGAGCGACCTGACTCTGGGCGCCCTGTATGGTGCCGTTACTTTGGTAGTGATGTTTTCCGGGATGCCAATTGCGTTCGCACTGGGCGTGGTGGCCACTGGCTTCATGTACTTCTGCATGCCGTCGTCGTCGCTCGATACCATCACCCAGAACGTGTACGAAGAAATGGCTTCGATCACGCTGCTGTCGATCCCGCTGTTCATCCTGAAGGGCGCGGCGATCGGCAAGTCACCGGCCGGCAAGGACCTGTATTCCGCGATCCACACCTGGCTGCACAAGGTGCCCGGCGGGCTGGGTATCGCCAACGTGTTCGCCTGCGCACTGTTCGCCGCGATGGCCGGCTCCTCGCCGGCGACCTGCTCGGCGATCGGCTCGGCCGGTATTCCGGAAATGCGCAAGCGCGGCTACTCGCCCGGCTTCGCGGCCGGCATCATCGCCGCCGGTGGAACGCTCGGTATCCTGCTGCCGCCATCCATCACGATGATCCTGTACGCGGTCGCCGCTGAGCAATCGCTGGGCCGCCTGTTCCTGGCCGGGATCGGCCCCGGCGTGCTGCTGGTCGTGCTGTTCGCCGGCTATGCCGTATTCCGTGCCCAGAAAGAGTACAAAGCGGCACTGGCCATCTATGAAAAAGGCGGCGCGAAATCGGCCTATCTGGAAGAAGAACACTTCACGCTGGCACAGAAGGTCGAAATGCTGCCGCGCGTGCTGCCTTTCATCGTGCTGCTGATCGGCGTGATGGTGGCACTGTATGGCGGCTTCGCCACGCCATCCGAAACGGCCGGTCTGGGCGCGCTGCTGGCCATGGTGCTGCTGGCCGTGATTTACGGCGTGTGGCGTCCCAAAGACCTGTCACCCATCCTCAGTTCCACCATCAAGGAATCGACCATGCTGTTGCTGATCATCGGCATGTCGCTGTTCTACTCCTATGTGATGAGCTATCTGCACATCAGCCAGTCGGCCGCCAACTGGGTCGTCAGCCTGCACCTGTCGAAATGGCTGCTGCTGTCGGTGATTCTGCTGATGGTGATCGTGTTTGGCTTCTTCCTGCCACCAGTGTCCATCATTCTGATGACGGCGCCGATCATCCTGCCACCGCTAAAGGCGGCCGGTTTTGACCTGATCTGGTTCGGCATCGTCATGACGGTGGTGATGGAAATGGGCCTGATACACCCGCCGGTGGGGCTGAACATCTTCGTCATCAAGAACATCGCACCGGATATCCCGCTGAAAGACGTGATCTGGGGCGTGATGCCCTTCCTGGCGCTGATGTTCGTGGCGGTGGTTCTGCTATGCTTCATCCCCGGCATTGCCACCGGTCTGCCTGACATGATCATGGGAGCCGGAAAATGAACGCGCCACGCGTCTGGAACACCTTGCAGCTGAACCGGGCGGCCCGCCTGCAACGCGCCCAGTCGGTGCTCGGCAATGAGCTTGACGGCAAGGCGCTGCCCGCCGCCCGCATCAGCGACCTGCTGCATGCGGTGCTGGAATGCGGCGACCGGGTTTGCCTCGAGGGCAACAACCAGAAGCAGGCCGACTTCCTCGGCCATGCGCTGGCGCACCTGAATCCGGAACGGGTCAACGAACTGCACATGCTGCAATCGGTGCTGGCCCTGCCCGAACATCTGGACGTGTTCGAGCGCGGTGTGGCGTCGAAGCTGGACTTCTCGTTCTCCGGGCCGCAGGCCGCCCGCGTGGCGCGGCTGGCGGCGGCCGGCAAGCTGAATATCGGCGCCATCCACACCTATCTGGAGCTGTTCAGCCGCTACTTCGTCGACCTGCCACCGCGGGTTGCGCTGATCGCGGCCGAAGCGGCCGACCGCCATGGCAACCTGTATACCGGCCCGAATACCGAGGACACGCCGGCCATCGTCGAAGCGACCGCCTTCAAGAACGGCATCGTCATCGTGCAGGTCAACCGCATTGTCGACCAGCTGCCCCGGGTCGACATTCCTGCGGACTGGGTCGATTTCGTCGTGCAGTCGCCGCGGCCCTACTACATCGAACCGCTGTTCACCCGTGATCCGGCCCAGATCTCGGAAATCCAGGTGCTAATGGCGATGATGGCCATCAAAGGCATCTACGCCGAATATCAGGTCGAACGCCTGAACCACGGCATCGGCTTCGACACCGCCGCCATCGAGCTGCTGCTGCCGACCTATGCCGAGTCGCTCGGACTGAAAGGCAAGATCGCCCGCCACTGGGCCTTGAACCCGCATCCGGCGCTACTCTCAGGATCGAGAGTTATACGGTATCTAGTGGTGTTTGTGAATGTTTTGG
>JBGSBQ010000609.1:0-2923 GCA_041730475.1 Sphingomonadaceae bacterium | reverse complement strand
GGGGCTCGGCCGGTGGTGCGGGCGGGGCGGGCTTGATTTCTACAGGCGGCGCGGCAACCGGTGCTGCAGGGGCGGGCAGCGTGCTTTGCGTGGCTTCGATCTGCGGTGTCGGTGTGCGTGGGGTTGGCGTGTGCTGCTGCTTGACCGGTTGTGGCTTGACCACGGGCAAGGGCTTGGCCTCCGGCGGCTTGACGATGGGGGCGGCCTGCAGGAGATCGACAACCAGCGGCATTTCCATGATCTGCGGGACGACGGTTTTGGCCGCCAGAATCAACAGAAAAACCCCGACATGGAGGCCGATAACGACAGCCAGCAAGCCGCTGCGCTGGCTGGAAGAGGGGCGTGAGAGGGCGTAACTCATGAATGACGGATTGAAATTATTTGGTCAGGATCAACTTGTTTTCACGGGTGACGCGCAACAGGTAACGCTGGCCGGCGTGTTCGATCTCCACGGTGCTGTTGCCGCGCAGAATCTCCTCGCTCTCGATGCGTGGTCGGGCTGCGCTGCTGTCGGCAGGCGTCGTGGAGATCGGGGGCTTTGACTGGGCGTCCATGCTGAATCCAAATGCAAACGAGAATGGGTCGTATTATCTAGTTGTTGAGAATTGCTGTCAATAACTTGTCCCTGTTTGCGCCGTGGCTTTACGGACATTCGTTATTCTCGCTAGCGGGTGTGCAAGCTGCGCTAACGGCACGCCCAAAGCTTGAAACGCCGCTGCTTTTGACAAAAAGGCACTGCTTGCTGGTACGTTTACACTGTTCCTTGACGCGCCAATAGGCGTTATGGCTGATGCAGCCCGCCTGGCAGATAACCAGGTCGGCCGCCGCCAGAGCCGAGTCGATCCGGTGCAAGTTTTCTTCCAGCCCGCCATCGTGATGGAGAAAACTGCCGCCACGCTGTTCGACTTCCTTGCGATAGCCATCAACCGCACCGGAGCGCCCGCCAACGCAGAGTATGCATTTGCCGGAAAGGCTATCGGGCGTGCTGGCGACCGGCGATGATGTGCTTTCAGCAAGCTGCAGGTCAGTGGCGAGCAGCGAATTGATGGTTTCTTCGGCATGGCGCAGCAGGTTGCCAAGGCGTTCAATTTCATCCTCAAAATCAGCGGCCTGGGCGGTCAGGGCCGTCGCCCGTGCTTCGCTATCGTTGGCCCGGCGGGCCAGAGCCTGCCTATCCTTGAGATCGGGCATGATCTCGCGCAAGCTGTCCAGTTGTGCCGTCAGCTGGGCACCCCAGGCTTCCTTGCCGGCGAGGTCGGCGCGCAATTCGGCGACGCGCTCACCCAGGACTTGCGTTTCGCGTGATCGCTCACGCCGTATCGCCTCACACTCCTGACGTACCTCGTCCAGTTGCTGACGCAGCCGGAGATTGTCGCCGCGCAAGATTTTCAGGCTACCCAGATCAGCCCGCGTGCCGCTGCCGACCTGATGCTGAATCATGTGAATATCGCCGTAAACCTCCTGTTCGACCTGCGCATCACAGGCTGGGTGGGTCCACACGGCCCACAGGGCGCCGGGAATATCGACGCCAGACTGGCTTTCCTCGCGCCACAGGGCATGCAGCGCGGCGCTGGTTTTTGCTGCCGCGAATTTCCTGATCATCAACTGAAAGCGTTTTTCCATGTGCTTGTGCAGTAAATCGGCAAGTTGGCTGCGTGTTTCACAGGCGCCGACTGCCGTTGTGTGCAACACAAAATCCGTCGTTTCACGTGGAAAATGCATGACCCTGGCCATCAGTCCGCGTAGCTGGTCGACATCGAAGCAGACGCCAATCACCGGGCAGTGAAACTTGTGCGGGATTTCCCATAACTTGCGTCGCCGCGATCCCTGAGTTGTTGCGACTTGTGGCACGGGTTGATGGCGAAGCGGGCTGAATGTTTCTGCCGGACGCTGAGTAGCAGGAAAACGGCCGCCAATAACGTGAAATGGATGATCGGACATCGGGTGACTCCTGAGTAACAAGTCGCTGGCTGGCCGCTGATCCGGTTGGCTGGCTAAGGTCAATTAGCGCTGATGCTGCAGGCGGTTGCTGGCCCGTTCGCACAAGATACGGGTCTCATCGTCGAGGCCGGAGGACTCGCACAGGCGGTCAAGGATGAGCGCTGCATTGAGGGCAGAATGTTTGCAACCGCTCTCATAGTGAATCAGCAGGAGGCTGAGGGCGCCGGCCCAGAGGTCGCTGGCCGGCATGGCTAGACTGGCGCCGCGGGTAGAAACAGCCAGAGCGCCACGGCGGCCAGTGAAATATTCAGGAGCAGGGATCGCATAGGTATTCCTTTTATTGAGAATGATTCGCATCTTATTGCTGTGCATTGTCTTCGTCAATAGGAATGGTTCGCATTTAATCAAAATGATTCTGCTCATGCTGAATGTTTCGCTGCTCAGAACCCCATTCGCAAGCTGACGCGCAGCGTGCGCGGCTCCAGCGGGTGCACCAGCTTGCCGTCGATCCCCCCGGCGCAAGTCCCACCCAGGGTTTCGTTGCGCGTGCAGGCACCGCCCCAGTATTCGATGTCGTTGGCCTTTTTGTCGAACAGGTTGAGTACGTCAAGCGATAGCTGCAGCTTGGGGTTGATGCGGTAACCGGCTTTCAGGTTGGCCATCCAGAAGGCCGATGATTTTTGCGCCGCAGTTTCTTCCAGCGCATAAGCACCGAGATAACGCAGGCGCAGGCCGCCAAACCATGGGCCGCCGTTATCGGTGGTCAGCGCCAGCGAGGCGGTGAGTGGAATGGCATTCGGCACGTGGCGGCCACCGTTGTCCGGGTTGGCTTCCTTGAAACGAGCCTGCGACCAGGCGATATCGGCGTCGATGATCCAGCCTTCCGCCGGGGTGATGTAATTGGACCATTCCACGCCATGGCGTTGCGAGGCGCCTTTCGGCTCGGTGATGCCTTCATCGCCGATAAAGACCAGCTCCGAAG
>JBGSBQ010000608.1:0-2925 GCA_041730475.1 Sphingomonadaceae bacterium | reverse complement strand
TCGCTGGCGCTGAACGACAGTTCTTCCAGCAGCTTTTCCATCACCGGGTACACGCGCCGCGCACCGATGTTTTCGGTGCGCTCATTCACCGAATAGGCGATCTCGGCCAACCGGGTGATGCCTTCCGGTGCGAATGCGATCTGCACGTTTTCGGTCGCCAGCAAGGCTTCATATTGCTTGGTCAGGCAGGCGTCGGTGCTGGTCAGGATGCGCTCGAAGTCGGCGATCGACAGCGATTCCAGTTCGACCCGGATCGGGAAGCGGCCCTGCAACTCAGGGATCAGATCCGACGGTTTGGCCAGATGGAAGGCGCCAGAGGCAATGAACAGGATGTGGTCGGTCCTGATCATGCCGTATTTGGTGTTGACGGTGGTGCCTTCGACCAGCGGCAGCAGGTCACGCTGTACACCGGCCCGCGAGACATCGGCGCCGCCCACTTCCGAGCGCGAGGCGATCTTGTCGATCTCGTCGAGGAACACGATGCCGTTCTGCTCGACGTTCTGGATCGCCTTCTGCTTCATCTCATCATCATTGACCAGTTTGGCCGCTTCTTCATCGATCAGCAGCTTCAGCGCTTCCTTGATCTTGACCTTGCGCGGCTTCTTGCGGCTGGCGCCGACGCCGGAGAACATCGACTTGATCTGCTCAGTCATTTCTTCCATGCCCGGCGGCGCCATGATTTCCATCTGCGGGCCGGCGTCGGCCAGTTCGATCTCGATGTCCTTGTCATCCAGGTCGCCCTGACGCAGGCGCTTGCGGAAGGTCTGGCGGGTGGTATCGCCTTCTTTTGGCTCGGCGGCCGGGGTGTTGAAGCCAAAGTCGCGCGCCGGCGGCACCAGGATGTCGATGATGCGGTCTTCGGCCGCATCTTCGGCGCGGGCCCGCACCTTGGCCATTTCGGCCGAGCGGGTCTGCTTGACGCCGATGTCGATCAGGTCGCGGATGATGGTGTCGACGTCGCGGCCCACATAGCCCACTTCGGTAAACTTGGTGGCTTCGATCTTGATGAAGGGGGCGTCGGCCAGCTTGGCCAGACGACGCGCGATCTCGGTCTTGCCGACGCCGGTCGGGCCTATCATCAGGATGTTCTTCGGCGTGATTTCGTGGCGCAGCGGTTCCTGCACCTGTTGCCGGCGCCAGCGGTTGCGCAGCGCAATGGCAACGGCGCGCTTGGCCTTGCCCTGGCCAACCACATGTTTATCGAGTTCTCCGACAATTTCCAGCGGTGTCATGTTCATGGTCAGTTCCCGTCCAGGGTTTCGATCGTGTGGGACATATTCGTGTAAATGCATAATTCGGCGGCAATCGTCAGCGATTTCTTCACGATCTCGGCCGGCGACAGCTCGGTGTTTTCCTGCAGCGCCTTGGCGGCCGACTGCGCATAGGTGCCGCCGGAGCCGATCGCGCCGATGCCGTCTTCCGGCTCCAGCACATCGCCATTGCCGGTGATCACCAGCGTCGATTCGCTGTCGGCCACCAGCAGCATCGCTTCCAGCCGGCGCAGCACGCGGTCGGTGCGCCAGTCCTTGGCCAGTTCGACCGAGGCGCGCAACAGATTGCCCTGATGCTTCTCCAGCTTGCCCTCAAAGCGGTCCAGCAGCGTGAAGGCATCGGCGGTGCCGCCGGCGAAGCCGACCAGTACCTTGCCCTGATACAGCTTGCGCACCTTGCGGGCCGTGCCCTTCATGACGATATTGCCCAGCGTAACCTGGCCGTCGCCGCCCAGCGCAACTTGCTTGCCGCGACGCACGCACAGGATAGTGGTGCCGTGAAATTGTTCCATAGTGACCTCGAGAGTGTGGGGCTGAATGCGCTACAAGTTCGAAAAATGGGGCTGGATTGACGAATTGCAAGGCAGGCGCGGTGGCCGGCCCGGGCCTGCTCAGTATTTGTGCGGATAGATCTTGGCCAGATCGGCATAACCGAGCAGGCGCAGCAGCGCGGCGACCAGGTGGTTGACGTCGCGGAATTCGACCTTCTTGCCATCCTGCACCATGGTCTGCAAGCGCGCATGCAGCAGGTTGGCGGCGCCGAAGTCCAGCCGCGTCAGCCGCGAGCAATCGAAGACCACCGGCTGGTAGTGTTCAGCATAGGCGTCCAGCGCGGAAAATAAAGGATCGAGCCCGCTTTCCATGACGGAGGGCAACATGAAGCGGTCCGGCGAGGCCGACGCATGCTGTTTGGCGGCGGTCGCCACCTGCTGCGGCGTGACGAAGGACGGTGGCGATACCTCGAAGGTAACGCAATAGTCCATGCTGGTTTCTTCGAAGTCTTTTTCGCGGTTCAGCAGTTGCAGCAGTTCCAGCAGCAGCAGCCATGGCGCTTCGGTATCGTCGCGCCGCCCCACCTGCAGCGTGGCGCGCACTTGCGCGGCCAGTTCGGCCGCGGCGACCACGATCAGTTCGCGTTGTTGCTGTTGCAGTTGTTGTAGTGCGGCCAGCAGCAGCGCGCAGCCGGCCGCGTCGAGGTACTGAATGCGGCTGAAATCGAGACGCAGCACCGGGCTGCTGGCCGCCAGCTCGTGCAGCCGCTCGAGTGCGACGGCGGCCGTCGCATCCAGCGCGCTGCCGAGCGCGACGCTGGGGGTGACGCCGGCCCACGCCTGTGCCTGCGGCGCCAGCGGCAGCGGCGCGTTCCACGACGGTGGCGAAGTCTCGAAGGTGGACGCGTAATCGATCGACAGGTTGTCGAAGGCATCCTGCTGGCCGGTCACCTGGTACAGGTCGAACAGCATCCACCACACGGTGCGGTCCTGCGGGCCGGCGCTGGGCAGGTGGTCGATCAGCATCTGCTGGGCCACGGCGGCCTGGCCATTCGCGTACAGGATGGCGATCTCTTCGACGATCGGCGCGCTTTCAGCGGCGATCGCCAGTTCCGGCAAGTCCTCGTCGCCCAGTAGCTGGGTGGTGTTGTGGTCCAGCAGGG
>JBGSBQ010000607.1:0-2934 GCA_041730475.1 Sphingomonadaceae bacterium | reverse complement strand
GTCACGTCGTAGCGTTCATGCAGCCACTTTTTCGCGATCGCCCCGGCCGCGACGCGCGCCGCCGTTTCGCGCGCCGACGCGCGGCCGCCGCCGCGGTAGTCGCGGATGCCGTATTTCTGCCAGTAGGTGTAATCGGCGTGACCGGGGCGGAAAGTGTCGGCGATATTGCCGTAATCCTTGCTGCGCTGGTCTTCATTGCGGATCAGCAAGGCGATCGGGGTGCCGGTGGTCACGCCCTGATACACGCCCGACAGAATCTCGACCGTGTCCGACTCCTGGCGTTGCGTCACATGGCGCGACGTGCCGGGCTTGCGACGATCCAGCTCGGGCTGGATATCGGCCTCCGACAGCGGCAAGCCTGGTGGGCAGCCATCGATTACACAGCCGATGGCCGGGCCATGGGATTCGCCAAAAGTGCTTACTGAGAACAGCTTACCGAAAGTATTGCCAGACATAAGTGGGAGCAGGATGTTGGGGGATGCGGCATTTTACCAGTCCGGGGCCCTTCGCGTTGGGCTGGCGCACCACAGTTGCGCAATTAAATTGCTTTAACGGCAGTATTTCCATAAAGAATATGGTAAAACTTGCACAACAACACCGAATGATGTCTGTGGCACGCGGAAATGGTCGTTCTCTTTAACAATTCGCTATATACTTGATCACAAGAACACCGAGAAATCTTGGAGAAGCGACACATGCCCCCTTCGATCACACCCCTTGAGCAATCCAAGGATGATCATGACGATCTGGTATTCTTAGAAGAGCATCCGAGCGCGCCTGCCGAGGCAGGCCCGCGCAATGTCTGGCGCGTGATGATTATCGATGACGACGAAGACGTCCATTCGACCACCACGTTTGCGCTCGGTAACCTCGATATGCAACATCGCCCGCTCGAATTCGTGCATGCGTATTCGGCTGGGCAGGCGCGCGAAATGCTCAAGCACGAGCAGGAAATCGCCGTGATTCTGCTGGACGTCGTCATGGAACAGGACGACGCTGGCCTGCATCTGGTGCGCTACATCCGCGAAACGCTGAAACTGGCCGATGTGCGCATCATCCTGCGCACCGGGCAGCCCGGCTACGCACCCGAAATCGACGCCATCCGCGACTTCGACATCAACGACTACAAGACCAAGTCCGAACTGACCCGCATCAAGCTGTTCACCACGGTGACGGCGGCGATCCGCTCCTACGAACAGATCCGCAAGATCAACGACAGCCGCCGCGGCCTGAACCAGATCGTCCACGCCAGCACCCAGTTGATGACGCTGCACGGCGTGCAGAACTTTGCGGCCGGCGTGCTGACCCAGATTGCCGACCTGCTGGGGCAGGATGTCAGCGGCGTGCTGTGCGTGCAGGATTGCCCGGAAACGGGCTGCCACGAACTGATGGTGATGGCCACCGGCGGCGAGTACCGCCATCTCGACAACGTCACGCTGACCCACGTCAGCGACGCGCGCATCCATTACGCCATGGAGCTGACGCTGGCGCAGCGCCGCAATGTGTATGGCAGCGACTACATCACGCTGTACTTTGCCGGCAAGGCCAGCCGCGATTTCGTCGCCTTCATTGACGTCAAGCGTGCGCCAACCGAAATCGATGAGCGCTTGCTGGAAGTCTTCTGCAGCAACGTGGCCGTCGGCCTCGACAACGTCGAACTGGTCAGCCACCTGCACAATGCCGCCTTCTACGACCAGCTCTCCAAGCTCCCAAACCGTACCCGCCTGATCGAAATCCTGGACGCCACGCTGTCCGGGCCGGGGCGCGATGATGCCACGCTGTCACTGGTGGATCTGGACCACTTCGCCGAAACCAACGACGCCCTCGGACACCAGTTCGGCGACATGCTGCTGGTGGCCGTGGCCCAGCGCCTGCAATTCCGGCTCGGCAAGCAGCTGACCGTGGCCCGTATCGGCGGCGACATTTTCTGCGTGCTGGGCGACTCGTCGCATGTCAACCCGGCCATGATACTGGCGCTGTTCCAGACCCCGTTCAGCATCGACGGCCAGGACGTGCAGCTGTCAGCCACGCTGGGTCTGGTGCGCCTGGACGAACACGAAGGCAGCGGCGCCGATGCGCTGAAAGATGCCGACATCGCATTGAAACGCGCCAAGTCGCAGCAACGCGCCGGCCACTTCTACTTCTCGCGCAGCATGGGCGTCGAGATCCGCGAGCGGGTCCGCATGATGCACGCGCTGCGCACCGCGTTCGGCCAGAACCAGCTGTTCGTTGTCTATCAACCGCAGATCGATCTGGCCACGCGGCGCCCGGTCGGCGCCGAAGCACTGCTGCGCTGGCAAACGCCGGACGGCAAATTCATCTCGCCCGACCGCTTCATCCCGATCGCCGAATATTCGGGCCTGATCATCGATCTCGGCGAGTGGGTGCTGCGCACCGCCTGCCGCGAACTGGTGACGCTGCGCGAGGCCGGGCATGACAACTTCATGATGTCGATTAACGTGTCGCAGGTGCAGTTCCGCCACCCCTACTTCCTCGAAATGCTGCGCACCGCGCTGGAAGATACCAAGGCCCCGCCCGAATTCATCGAGCTGGAAATTACCGAATCGATGGCAATGGAAGAACCCGACCTGCTGATCAAGATGCTGGGCCAGATCAAGCAGACCGGCGTCAGCATTGCGATCGACGATTTCGGCACCGGCTTCTCCTCGCTATCCTACCTGCAGCGGCTGCAGATTGACCGCCTGAAGATCGACCGCGCCTTCGTCACCGAGATCACCGGTTCCGCGCGCGGCAGCAGCATTGCCGAAATGGTGATCCAGCTCGGTCGCAACCTCGGTCTGGCCGTGATCGCCGAAGGAGTGGAAGACGAGCGCCAGGCGCATGTTTACCCAAAAAACAAACTATGGACAAGAATCAATAAACAATACTATTTTTGGAATAAACGGTAATTTTTCGACCGAAGTACCATTTTTT
>JBGSBQ010000606.1:0-2935 GCA_041730475.1 Sphingomonadaceae bacterium | reverse complement strand
GCACCAGCAGCAGGTCGCACTGGGCGCCGCCGCCGGCGAACCGCAGTCCGCCATAGAACGCGAACGAGGCGCGCTGGGCCGGCTCGACATTGGTGGCGATGCAGCCGCCCCCTTGCGGCAGGTGGGCGGCGATCTGGAGCGCCACGCTGGCGTAGCTCTTGCTGTAATTCATGTCGGGCAGGAACAGCGTCATCAGCAGGATCCAGATCAGGATCAGGCCGCCGGACGACAGCACTACGGCGCGCCACAGCACGGCTGGCTGGCGCGAGATGCGCCAGTGCACCAGCGCGATCCAGCCGCAGGTGGCAGCGCCCGCCACGATGAAGGCCAGCAGCCCCAGCTCCGGCTGGAAGCCCGGCATCAGCTTGAGGGCGTTCTTGGCGGCCTTGGCAGGCCAGCCGGTCAGCTTGGCGAACCAGAAGATCCAGATCACGGCCGCGCCCAGCGTCAGCACCATCACCGAGAACCAGTCGATGGCATTGATGGCGCCCCGTTTCATGGTCAGCAGGCCGAACGCGGCCATGATGGCCAGCGGTGGCAGCAGCACCAGCAACTGGCCCTGCTCAGGATTCGGATGGCACAGCGCCAGCAGTGCGCCCATGGTGACAAAGGTCAGCGGCACCACAATGTGCAGCACATGGCGCTGGCGGCGCCAGGCCCACACGGCCCAGCCAGCGAACGGCCAGGCCGGCCAGAAGAACCACAGGCCAACGCGCAGGAAGTAGCGCAGCGATTGCACATCGGGGCCGCCGATCTGGCTCAGGTTCCAGAGCTGCCACGCGGCCAGCGGGCTTTGGCCATACGGCAGCAGCCATTCGGCCGGTAGCAGCCAGATGGCCGCGATGGCGGCGCCGACCAGCAGCGCCACGCCGAGGTCGCGCAGGCTGCGGCCGAGTGGATATTCGAGGAAGCGGGTGCACACCAGCAGGGCCAGCGTCAGCAGCGCCGGCGTGACCCAGCCACGGTTCAGCGTCAGCAGGCCGAGTGCCATGCCGGCCAGCGCCGCGTTGCGCAGCGACGGCCCTTCCATATAACGCACAGCGCGGTACAGCAGCAGCGCCGTCAGCGCTACCTGCAACGCTTCCGACGTGGTTTCGTGGCTGTGCAGCAGCAGGCCGAGGCAGCCCAGATAGATCAGTGCGGCGGCATCGGCCAGCGTGCGGCCGAAGTCGTTCGGCGCCGGCTGGCCGCCGAACGCCAGTCGCAGCGGCTGGGCGTCCTGACGCCGGCCCAGATTGAAGGTGGCGTACCACAGCGACAGCACGCCCAGCAGGAAGATCGCAATGGTGCCGACGCGTGCCGCCAGCACATCGCCCAGCAGCCAGCCGAACAGTTTGATGCCCAGCGCGCCCAGCCAGAACGCCAGCGGGCCCTCGTCCGGCATCAGCAGCCCGGCCACATTCGGCAGCAGCCAGTCTTGCCAGCCGCCTTGCGCCATGGTCCACATGATGCCGAAGCTGGCCGCGTCATCGTTCTTCCACGGTTCGCGGCCGATCAGGCCGGGCAAAATGTAGAGCAGGCCGAGCGCGAACAGGGCCCAGCGTGGCAATGCCAGCGTGGCGGCGGCGGGAAGACGGACTGGCTTCATCGATCAGAGTGTGCAGTAAGGGTGAACGGGAGTATGCAGGAAAACCGGCCTGCCAACAAAAAAAGCAGCCAGAGGCTGCTTTTTTCATCGTTGCGGCAAAACTTAGCCAGCAGCGACAGCGGTTTTCGAACCGACGGTACCGAACTTCTGGCGGAATTTTTCCACGCGGCCAGCGGTGTCGACGATTTTGTGCTTACCGGTGTAGAACGGGTGCGATTCAGCCGATACCTCGATCTTCACCAGTGGGTAGTCTTTACCGTCGTGGTTGATGGTTTCGCGGGTCTGGATGGTCGAACGGGTGACGAATTTGAAGTCGCACGACAGGTCGTGGAACACCACTTCGCGGTAATCTGGATGGATTTCTGCTTTCATTTTGAAGCCTCGGTGAGTTAGGTAGCCAAACAGCACTTCGTCGGTCAGTACCACATCGTGACCCGATTGCCGCTCACTTGCCTGAGTTATAAATAATACGACCGGCGATTATACACTAAAAACCAGCGCCAAAATATGGGAATAGCCCCGCGTGCTTTTCAGTTAAGGCGCCGATCGGCTGGCCAACCCCCACTGAAGCAACGCGGGGGTCAGACCCGGCGGGTCTGACCCCAGGTCTTGGCCTGGGGGTAAGCGCACGCTGCGGCGCTTTAACTGAACGGCAACCCCATCGTGCGTGGGCGTTAGCCGCCGCGCCGCATCATGTCGAAGAACTCACCGTTGTTCTTGGTGGCCTTCATCTTGTCGAGGATGAACTCCATCGCCTCGATCTCGTCCATCGAGTACAGCAGCTTGCGCAGGATCCAGATCTTCTGCAGCTGGTCCGGCTTGATCAGCAGTTCTTCACGGCGCGTGCCGGATTTGTTCAGGTTGATCGCCGGGTACACGCGTTTCTCGGCCAGACGGCGCTCCAGGTGCACTTCCATGTTGCCGGTGCCCTTGAATTCTTCGTAGATCACGTCATCCATGCGCGAACCGGTTTCGATCAGCGCGGTGGCGATGATGGTCAGCGAACCACCTTCTTCGATGTTACGGGCGGCGCCGAAGAAGCGCTTCGGACGTTGCAGCGCGTTGGCGTCGACACCACCGGTCAGCACCTTGCCCGAGGCCGGGATCACGGTGTTGTAGGCGCGTGCCAGGCGGGTGATCGAGTCCAGCAGGATCACCACGTCCTTCTTGCTTTCGGCGAGCCGCTTGGCCTTTTCGATCACCATCTCGGCCACCTGCACGTGGCGCTGCGCAGGCTCGTCGAACGTGGACGAAATCACTTCCCCGTTCACCGAGCGCTGCATGTCGGTGACTTCTTCGGGCCGTTCGTCGATCAGCAGCACGATCAGAAACACCTCTGGATGGTTG
>JBGSBQ010000605.1:0-2941 GCA_041730475.1 Sphingomonadaceae bacterium | reverse complement strand
GCTCATAAAATGCAGGCGTGCATTTTATGAGCGATTGGCAGACCTGACCCCGGTTTTCGGGTATCGGCTTGCTTAGCGGCGGATCACTAGCGTACTTGGCAGGCTGTGCAGGTAGGCGGCGAGGTCGTCGATGTCTTTGTTGCTCAGCGGTTTGACCTGACCCGTCATGATGGCGTTGTTGCGGCCATTGGCGCCGTCGCCGCGCTTATAGGTGGTCAGCGCGTGCACCAGGTATTCCTTGTGCTGGCCGGCCAGCTTCGGATAGCTGGGGTCGATCGGGCTGTTGAAATCTTTGCCGTGGCAGGCGTTGCAGCTGTATTTTTCAGCCAGCGCTTTGCCGGCATCGATATTGCCGCCAGCGAAGGCGGACAGCGACACGGCGGAGCAGAACAGTGCGGTAATCAGTTTTTTCATGGTCTCAGTCCTCATTTCGCCGCGGTTTGCTGCGCGTAGTAGGCGGCAACGTCCGCGATGTCCTGATCCGACAGGCTGACGGCGATGCCCTTCATGGTCGGATGTTTGCGATCGCCTTTTTGATAGGCTTTGAGGGCGTTTTCAATGTACTTGGCCGACTGGCCACCGATCATCGGCACCGGGTACACTTCCGGAAAGGTCGCTTTATAGCCAGCAATGCTGTGGCAACCGATACACATTTCAACCTTGGCGGAGGCCGCCTTGGCGTTTCCAACGATGTCCGCTGCTGCGGCGACATTGGCAATGCCGGCGAGCACGAGTAGTGCGAAGATTTTTTTCATGGTGGGCAGGTAATCAATGTGAATCGGAACCGCTATCGCAAAAACTTGACATTCGTACTATCAGCCGCCGATTCTAACCCAATAATAATGACAACGTCCACATAGTTCATTGCCATAAACCCACACTCCGTGCGGCTCTGCGGCCCGTTTGCAGCCCTGCCCGGCCCACCGCAATCTGCCTTATACTCGACCTGTTTCCACCCTATTTACCAGAGATAAACCGCTCATGACTGCACCTTCCGGCCAAGGCCACCGCTTCCAGGGTTCCGATAATTACGTCGCTACCAATGACCTGAAACTGGCCGTGAATGCGGCTTTGACCCTGCAACGCCCGCTGCTGATCAAGGGCGAGCCGGGCACCGGCAAGACCATGCTGGCCGAGGAAGTGGCGGCTGCTCTGGACATGCCGCTGATGCAGTGGCATATCAAGTCCACCACCAAGGCCCAGCAAGGCTTATATGAGTACGATGCAGTGTCGCGTTTGCGCGACTCCCAGCTGGGCGACGAGCGCGTACGCGACATTCACAACTACATTGTCAAGGGCGTGCTGTGGCAAGCCTTCACGGCGCCGGAGCCGGTAGTGCTGCTGATCGATGAAATCGACAAGGCCGACATCGAGTTCCCCAACGACCTGCTGCGTGAGCTCGACCGCATGGAGTTCTACGTCTACGAGACGCGCGAAATGGTGGTGGCCAAGCACCGCCCGCTGGTCATCATCACCTCCAACAACGAGAAGGAACTGCCGGACGCCTTCCTGCGCCGCTGCTTCTTCCACTACATCAAATTCCCGGACAAGGACACGATGGAGCAGATCGTCGCCGTGCACTTCCCGACGCTGAAGAAGGAGCTGCTGGCGCAGGCGCTGCAAACCTTCTATCAGGTGCGCGAAGTGCCGGGCCTGAAGAAAAAGCCCTCGACCTCGGAATTCCTCGACTGGCTCAAGCTGCTGCTGGCCGAAGACATCCCGGCCGAAGCGCTGCGCAGCCAGGACGCCAAGGCCATCGTGCCGCCGCTGCATGGCGCGTTGCTGAAGAATGAGCAGGACGTACACCTGTTCGAGCGTCTGGTGTTCATGTCGCGGACCAATCGCTGATGGGCGCCGCACTCTCAGTCTGGTCCGACATCACGCCGCTGACGCTGGAACTGAACGGCGTGCGGCTGGAACCACTGGCGCCGCGTCACGCCGACGGCCTGCGCGCCGCCGCTGCCGATGGCGAGTTGTGGAAGCTGCGCGTCACCTCGGTGCCGGAGCTGCATGAGGTGGACGCCTACATCGCGCGCGCCATCGAGATGCGCCCGGCGCGCTTCGCCTTCGCCGTGATCGACGTCGCCAGCGGCGCGGTGATCGGCAGCACCAGCTATCACGACGTGGTGCCGACCATCTCGCGCCTCGAAATCGGCTACACGTGGTACGCCAAGCGCTGCCAGCGCACCCACGTCAACACCACCTGCAAGCTGTTGTTGCTGACGCACGCCTTTGAAACGCTGGGCGCGGCGCTGGTCGGCCTGCGCACCGATAACTTCAACCACGCCTCGCAAGCCGCCATCGAACGCCTTGGCGCCAAGCGCGACGGCGTACTGCGCCACCATGCGCTGCGCCGCGACGGCACCGTGCGCGACACCGTCATGTACAGCATCACGCGCGGCGAGTGGAGCGAGGTCAAGGCGCATCTGCTGTACAAGCTGCAGCGGGACTGAGCATCATGCTGATCGATTTTTTCTTCACGCTGAAAGACGCCAAGATCCCGGTCACGATCAAGGAATTCCTGCTGCTGCTGGAAGCGCTGCAAAAAGGCGTCATCGATGCCTCGATGGACGACTTCTATTACCTGTCGCGCATCACGCTGGTCAAGGACGAAGCCCACTTCGACAAATTCGACCGCGCCTTTGCCCAGTACTTCAAGGGCATCAACGCCGCCTTTGAAACTAACAGCGCGATCCCGATGGACTGGCTGATCAAGCGCATGGAGCGTGAGCTGAGCGACGAGCAGAAGGCGCAACTGGAGAAGTTCGGCTACGACAAGCTGATGGACCGCCTGAATGAACTGCTGAAGGAACAGAAGGAACGCCACGAAGGCGGCAGCAAGTGGATCGGCACCGGCGGCACCTCGCCCTTCGGCGCCAACGGCTACAACCCCGAAGGCATCCGCATCGGCCAGGATCGGTCGCGGCATAATCGCGCGGTC
>JBGSBQ010000604.1:0-2950 GCA_041730475.1 Sphingomonadaceae bacterium | reverse complement strand
ACCGAAGCGGGTGTGCTCACCCTCACGTTCAACCGCGTGGATAAGAAAAACAGCATCACCGCTGCCATGTACGCAGCCATGGCTGATGCGCTGGCCGCAGCGGACAAGGATGCCAATGTGCGCGTAGCCATCATCCAAGGCGCGGAAACCATCTTCTCCGCTGGCAACGACATTGGCGATTTCTTAGACCGCCCGCCGTCCACGCCCGAATCCGCAGTGTTTCGGTTTTTGCACGGCATTGCGGGCTTTTCCAAGCCAATCATTGCCGAGGCAACCTTGTCCTTGGCGTTGACGGTGGTGCCTTCCATCTTGGTGAAGCCCATGCTGCCACCTTTGAAGGCGGCGTAGCGGTGGGTTTCCAGGAAGGCCGCGGCTTTTTCCTTGCCCGGCACGATCTTGACCCAGTTGCTCTTGCCGCTGAATGGAATCTTGGTGTAGCTGGCGTCGGCTGGATCGGCAGTCTTGGCGTCGAGAATGTCGGCCGCTTTCAGCGTGTCGGCCAGAGCCTTGATTTCGGCACTGGTGGCGCTGCCCAGCTTGATCCAGCTGAGGTCGGCGGAGCCGCCGTTCTCGGCCGTCTTCTGGGCCCATTTGGCGACGTACAGGGTGCCGCTGGACAGGTCTTGCGCCTTGTCGGCGACGAACATGAACAGGCCGCCGTTGGTGGCGTCATCGCCCATCAGCGCGGTGCGCTCGTCCGGCATCACCTGCACCAGTTCATGCGAGATGCGGCCCATGCAGTAGTGCTTCTTGATGCTGCCGGTGCCGTCCGGGTTGACGGTGATTTCCGGCATATGGCCGTAGTGATAAGGGTTGGCCTTGGTGGCGCTGCCGTACAGATTGGTGCTGAAGTTGGCGAACTGGGCGTTGTTGCCGATGACGGTGGCGTCCGGTTCATATTCTTCGCTCGACAAGTGGGTATTCCATGGCGAACGGCTGGCGCCGCAGGTGATCCACAGGCCGTTGACGGCGCTGGTGTCGACGTTGTGGTACTTGACCAGCGACAGCGCGCCGGTGGCCTTGTCCTGATCCAGCGTCAGCACCGCGATCGGCGACGGCAGCATGCCGTACATCGAGGCGCCGGCCACGTTGCGGGTCGCGTATTCGAACTGGACCACGGCGAACACGGTGTTGCCCTTGACGCCGGTCACGGTCGGCGCGGCCAGTTTCAGCAGCGAGGTGCCGTCCGGGCAGTCGGAGAAGAACTGGCGCTGGCTGGCGTCGGTCTTGTCGAGGATGGGCTGGTTGTTGATGTCGTAGTAGCCGCCGCTCAGGATGGTGCCGCCCTTGCCGTCGGGGACGCTGGCGCCGGTGATGAAGAAGGTCTGGTATTGCAGGTTGTATACCTGTTTGCTGCCGTCGCTGAAGTTGGCGCTCAGGCTGGAGGCGACGGTGGTGGTGGCCATCTTGGCGGCATCGGCCAGGCCGAGCGCCGACATGCCGCTGAAGGTGACCGACGCCAGCGTCGGGCCGGCGACCGGACCAGCCGGCGTGAACGCGGTGGTGTCGTTACTGCCGCAGGCGGTCAGCAGCAGCGAGGCAGTGCCGCCGGCCAGCGGCAGCAGCGGGGCGCCGCCGAGGAATTGGAGCAGGCGGCGGCGGGACAGATCGGGCGTAGCGGTCATGTGAAACTTCCTTGGATGGTTGAGCAACGCCGGCAATCATAGTAATTTGTTATGACAGTGGTGTGACATCGGACGCGCTGCTGTAACAAACTGCTTCCGGCGCGGCAAGGCGGCGCGAAACCGGCTATATTCAGAAGATCAGGCTAATGTTTATCGTCAGGAGAAATGCGTCATGAAACTATCGCCCCATCTGCTGGCTGCCGCACTGGCGCTGCTGGCCAGCGGCAGTGCGCTGGCCGAGGTGTCGGTCAGCTACATCAAGCCGGAAGAGTTCAGTGATATGCCGTTCAGCCCGCGCGACCGCGAGCAGCTGCTGAAGGAATTGAGTGCCCACTTTGCGCACATGGGTCAGCAGCTACCGGCCGGGCAGGTGCTGAAGATTGAGGTGCTGGATGTCGATCTGGCCGGCCGCCTGTACCCGCGCTACAGCGGTCCGGAGGATTTGCGCGTGCTGCGCGGCGGCGCCGACTGGCCGCACATGCGCTTGCACTTTACGCTGGAGCAGGATGGCAAGCTGCTGCGCAGCGGCGAAGCGCAGCTGTCGAACATGATGTATCAGGAGCGCATGAACCGCTATTCCGGCACCGACTCCCTGCGTTATGAGAAGCAGATGCTGGACGACTGGTTTGCGCAGGAATTCCTGCGCACCAAGGGACACAGCTGAGCTGACGGGCGGACTAGTCGAGCCGGTTGACGCGGGGGAATTTGGCGGCGAAGTCGGCCGGCATTGGCGCCACGGCAGCCTGCGGGTAGTGGTAGAACACGAAGCCGGACTTGGCCATCGCGACCAGCGCCCCATCCAGCGGGCGCGTCACGCGGAAGGTAATGTCGCCGCCATACTTGTTGAAGTCCATCACGCCTACCTCGAACAGCAACTGGTCGCGCGCATGGGCCTCGGCCTTGTAGGTGGTGGCGAGGTCGGTGACGATGATGCCGATGCCATCGACACCGGTTTCCTGCACCCCGAATGCAAACAGGAAGCGCGCCCGGGCTTCCGAAATCATCGAGATCATCGAATCGTTACCCAGATGGTTGGCGCCGTTGATATCGGTGACGCGTACCGTCAGCTTGGTCGAGAAGTAATACTGGTCTTCCGGGAAATGCAGTGTCAAGCGTGCCATCGGTGCCTCCCCGCTTACAGCGTTTCGCCAAGGAACTGCAGCGTATTGCCACGCGCCTGGGCCGCTGCGCGCTGCTGGTAGCTGGCGCGGTGGTTGCAGTTGAAGCCATGTTCGGCGTCCGCATAGACGTGGAGCGCGATCTGCTCATTGTCGTCCAGCGCTTCGGCGATCGCCTTCACGGCCTCGGCCGGGATGTGGCTGTCC
>JBGSBQ010000603.1:0-2952 GCA_041730475.1 Sphingomonadaceae bacterium | reverse complement strand
ACTGGATCGGCGCCTGCGCCTACCGGCGGTGCTGCAGGCCCGGCACAGGCGCGACTGGCAGCGCAACAGCAGCTGCGCCACGACTATTTCAGCGCTGAGGAAATCCGCGGCCTGTTCGGTGCCAGCGACGCCTATGACGACGATGCCTTGGCCCGGCTGGCGCTCAGCGCCGACACCACACTGACGCCCGAGCAACGCCAGCACCAGCTGGCACGGTTCGACCAGCGCCTGCCCGCCAGCCTGCGCGAAGACCGCGAAGCGCCAGTGCGGGTACTAAAACTGGAGGAGGCTGTACTGCAGGCACGCGCTGCGGGCGCCGGCGACAATGACATCTATCGCCTGCGCTCGAGCGCGCTATCGCCGGCGGCGGCCGCACGGCTGGCCGATCTGGACCGGGAACAGGCCGACTGGAGCCGCCGCATCAGCCAGTATCAGGCCGGGCGCCAGCAACTGACGGTGCCCGATGGGGCCGCCCTGCAGCAGCTGCGCGATACGCTGTTCTCGCCCGATGAGCAGAAACGTCTGGGGGCTTACGAGTAGCCACTACCGGGCTCATGTTGCAAAGTGTAGCCAGCGCAGTGGTGATCCCGGCAGGTGATCCGGTGCCGGGGCGTATCTATGCCAGTTGCGTGTTGCAGACTGTGTATCGGTCCCCGCTTGCGCGAGGACGACGAGTGGGGGACTCCGATGCGGGTCTTGCACTGCACGGCATTACCCCAGCGTTGCGGATCAAGCGTGCGCCAGCGCTGGCCGGCTGCGGGTCGCCGCCGTCACACGGGGCCTCTGATCAAGGCGGAATACGCTGACCACTTCGGCCAGCGAGGCCGCCTGCTCCTGCAGGGATGCCGCCGCGGCCGCCGCTTGTTCGACCAGCGCCGCATTTTGCTGGGTCACGCTGTCCATCTGGCCAATCGCTAGGTTGATCTGGTCAATGCCCACGCTCTGTTCCTCGGTTGCCAGCGTAATCTCGGCCATGATATCGGTCACGCGCTGCACGCTGCTGACGATGTCCGTCATCGTGCTGCCCGCCTCCGCCACCAGTTTGCTGCCGGCGCCGACCTTCTCCACCGAATCGCCGATCAGCGCCTTGATCTCCTTGGCCGCCGCCGCCGACCGCTGCGCCAGCGTGCGCACCTCGCCTGCCACCACGGCGAAACCACGCCCCTGCTCCCCGGCGCGGGCCGCCTCCACTGCGGCGTTCAGGGCCAGGATATTGGTCTGGAACGCAATCCCGTCGATGACACTGATGATGTCCACGATCTTGCTGGATGACTGGTTGATCGATTCCATGGTCTGCACCACGCGCGACACCACTTCGCCGCCGCGCACGGCGACCCCGGAGGCCGACGCCGCCAGCGTGTTGGCCTGGCGTGCATTATCGGCATTCTGGCGCACGGTCGACGTAATCTCCTCCATCGAGGACGCGGTCTCCTCGAGCGAACTGGCCTGTTCTTCGGTACGGGCCGACAGATCCATATTGCCGTTGGCGATCTGGGTCGAGGCACAGGCAATGGTGTCGGTGCCACTGCGCACCTGACCAACGATACGCACCAGGCCATCATTCATGTCCTTCAGCGCCTGCAGCAACTGGCCGGTCTCCTCGCTGGTCTGCACCACGATCTGGCTGGTCAGGTCGCCCGAGGCCACCGTCTGCGCCACTTTCACCGCCTCGTTGATCGGCTGCGTGATGGCCAGCGTAATGTAGGCGGCGCAGGCCACCGCACAGACAGCTGCCACCAGCGCACCCGCCCCCATTACCCACTTGGCACTTGCCACCGTGGCCGTGCCCTCGGCCACACTGGCCTTCGAAATATCATCGTTCAGGTCTTCAATTTTGAGCAGCGTACTCTCAGCCTTCAGGAACAGCGGACGCGAAGCCTGAAACTGCCGGTAATATTCCACGAACAATTCCTTCTGCTTCGCCTCATCCTGATTGGCCGCCAGTGCCGCCAGCGTGGCGCCGACCTTGTCATCGATCGCCTTCCAGGCCGCCCACTCACCAAGGAACTGCTTCCACATCACGGCCTCGGCATCGGTCTGGGGCAAAGGCTCGTACTTCTTCCAGCCCGCGTCGATGCTGTTCCAGGCGCGCTGGCGCAGCCGGATCACCTCGGCAAACTTGTCTTGCGCGCGGTAGTCGTTTTCGTAGACGGCGGCATACAACGTCGCCGCATTGACCGAAGACTGGCCTTCGCTCATCGCCAGCAGGCCCTGGATCGACGGCAGCCGTACCACGCCGATCTCGTTAACGGCCCCACCCACCTTGGCGATACTGGTGTAACCCACCGCACCGCCCACGATCAGCGCAACCAGCATAATGGCCACCAGCGCGGCGAGCTTGAACTTGATCTGCAAATTTTTGAACATCACTTACCTCGACTCGCACAGTTAGAATTGGAGAGAAACCACCCTACTCTTCGACTATGCGATGACACTCAGGCGCCGTCAATCAACTGGTATCAGTCTGTGGTGTGCGATGCACAATTGATTCCGGCGCTTTCCACCCGGTTACGGCCGGAGCGCTTGGCGGCGTACATGGCGGCGTCGCCAGCGGCGATCAGGCGTGGCAAGTCATGGCCATGCTGCTCCGAGCACGCCACCCCGACACTGGCGGTACAGCGCACCGCCGCCTGTGCGATGCCGACCAGTTCTTCTTCAATGCGGCGCCGCACCCGGTTGGCGACATTCAGCGCATCCGACATGCCCAGACCATCCAGTACCAGCACGAACTCCTCGCCGCCGTAACGCGCCAGCAGGTCCGAGGGGCGCAGCTCGGTCTTCAACAAGCGCGCCAGATGGCGCAGCACCTCGTCGCCCACCGGGTGCCCATAGGTATCGTTGATTTGCTTGAAATGATCGGCATCTGCCTGCTGGCGATTCCGCTGGCGCAGGTGTGCATCTCGTTTGGTCTGATCCTGCTGGTGATGTATCGCTACGCTGACCGGCTGCGCG
>JBGSBQ010000602.1:0-2955 GCA_041730475.1 Sphingomonadaceae bacterium | reverse complement strand
TTGGCCTTGGCGATCTGGGCTTCGACCGCTTGCACCGCCTGCTTGGTGGCCTTGGTCACCTGCTCATAGCCGGTGAACGCATTGTCGATCGCGGACTTGACGATCTGTACCGCGTTTTCAGAGCCGGGGCGGACATTCTTGGTGACGTCGTAGATCAGCGCGCTGAGCGTGCTCTTGGCTTCGGTCATGTGGGCGTCGGCGGCCTTGGTGAATTCCTCGCGGATTTCGGCGATGATACCGCCCAGCTGCTGGTTGTAAGCGACCGCGCTGGCAGCGCCCGGTTGCAGCTTGGCGGCGGCCACGCCCAGTGCGGCCTTGGGATCGCCGCTTTGACTGATTTCCTTGCTCGCGGCCAGTCCATCTTCCAGGTTCGATTTGGCCGTTGCCATGTTCAGTGCGATCACCTGCTCGACGCCTTGCACCGCTTTGCTGGTCAGCGTGTTGAAGGTTTCGAGCTGGAATTCAAACAGTGCCTTGGTGGCGTTGGCAAATTGTTCCGGGTTCGTAAACATACAGTCTCCTCGTTGTGATGGGATGCGGCGAATACGTGTGTGACCTGCGCTTGCGTGCTGTGGTTGCCAGTTGGGCCCAGTTGTTGTGTGGCCCCATTATTTAGCAAGAACCAACTTTTCGCAACGGCTATCTCGGTACGGCCCGCTCTCCCGCACCCAGCCCGGGCCCAGCGTGGTCTGGGCGCAGGCCAGAGTGGCGTCGACCTTGCTGCGCCATTGGTACCACGGTGCCGGGGCTGCGTGCGATGTGGCGAGCTGGATTAGCAGCAAGCCCGGCAGCAAGCCCGGCAGCAAGCCCCCTGGCAGAAACGGGCGCGCCCGCTTCATCGTGGTGCCACCGGCGGCAGGAACAGCGTGAAGCTGGTGCCTTGGCCGGCTGCGCTGCTGACCTGGATACGCCCACCCAGCACGCCGCACACGATGTTGTGGGTGATGTACAGACCCAGCCCGGACTGGCCGGCGCCCAGTCGCGTGGTAAAGAAGGGGTCGTAAATTCGGTCCAGATGTTCGCTGACGATGCCGGCGCCGTTATCGGTGATGGTCAGCACGATTTCGCCATTGTCGTCGGCCCAGGCGCGCAGCGTGATCACGCCATGTTCGCGCCCGGCCAGCCCGTGCAGCACGCTGTTCTCGAACAGGGCGCTGAGCGCCTGATCGAGCGGGCCGGGATAGCTGTCCAGTGTCAGTCCCGGCGGAATGTCCTGCACCACCGTCAGCGATAACTCAGTGACGGCGGTTTGCAGCGGTAGCAGCAGTGCCGCAACCTGGTTGTCGAGCTGGAACTGGCGGCGCTGCGAGCTGCCGGCGTCGACCGCGATACGCTTGAAGCTGTCGATCAGGTGGGCGGCGCGGCCTAGGTTGCGCAAGACGATGGCATCGGCTTCGCTGGCGCGCGCGAGATAGTCTTCCAGCTCCGAGCGGCGCAGGCCGGCGGCCAGCCCCTGGCGCAGTTCGCTGGTACGCTGGCTCATGGTACTGGCCAGCATCAGGCTGTTGCCGATTGGTGTGTTCAGTTCGTGGGCGACGCCCGCTACCAGCGCGCCCAGCGCCGCCAGCTTGTCGCGCCGCACCAGTTCATCCTGCGTCAGGCTGAGGTTGTCGAGTGCCGTGCTGAGTTCCTCGTTGATATGTTCGGCTTCCTCCTTGGCCGCCTGCAGTTCGGCGGTGCGGGCCGCGACCAGTTCTTCGAGGTGGTCACGGTGGCGCCGCAGTTCCTCCTCGCGCCGTGTGGTCGAGATGGCGATCCCGGCCAGGTGGACGGCGGCATTGATCAACTGGCGTTCGGCATCGGCCGGTTGCCGTTCCTCCTTGTAGTACATGGCGAAGCTGCCCAGCGGGTGGCTCTGGTCGCGGAAGATGGGCATGGCCCAGCACGCGCGCAGGCCGTGGGGCGCAGCCAGATGGCGATACGGCGCCCACAGCGGATCCTGCATCAGGTCGCTGACGATGACGGCTTCGCGGCGGTGGATGGCGGTACCGCAGGAACCCACGCCGGGGCCGATGGCGATGCCCTCCAGCGCATCGAGGAAGACGCTGGGCATGCTGGGACCGGCGCCCGAGGTCAGGTGCAAGCCATCCGGCGTGACCAGCATGATGGTGCAGATGACGCCTTCGGACTGGGCTTCGATCAGGCGCGTCAGGCGTACCAGCGTCTGGTTCAGCGGGGCGCCGCGGGCGATCATCTCCAGCACTTCATTTTTACCGGCACGCATGATTTCGGCCTGCTTGCGGGCCGACACATCGATCATGCGCACATGCAGCAGGCGCCGCTCCGGACGCACCATGGCGACCATCCGCATTTCGCACGCAATCTGGCGCCCGGAGACATGCTGGAAGGCGGCTTCGTAGACCTTCACTTCGCCCGACAGCACTTGCTGGATCTGCTGCTCCAGCAGCGTGGCGGACGCGCTGCCGTCGGGCTGGCTGGGGGCCATCAGCTGGGGCAGCGTGCGGTGCAACAATTCGGCCTGCGTCAGGCCGAATAGCCGGCGCGCACTGCGGTTCACGTCGAGCAGGCGCAGATCGTCGAGATCGAGCAACAGCACGCTGTCCGGCGAGGCGGCCATCATGGTGTGATAGTTGACCTGCATGCCCAGCTGTTGTGGATTATCGGCCGGTGTGGCTGGCGCCAGTGCGCCCAGTTCCACCAGCACTTGTTCGGCCAGCTGGTCGGATTCGCACGGCAGCGACAGGTAGGCGCTGGCGCCCGCCTGCAGGCCATGCTGGCGCTGCTCATCGCTAGGGCTGGCGCTCAGCAGGAACACGGGCAGGTGCTGGCTGGTCAGGCGCTGGCACAGTTCGAGGCTGGCGCTGCCGGCCAGCGTCACATCCAGCAGCACCAGCGCCACCCCACCGGCCAGCACGGCGTCCAGCACCGCATCGCCGCGGCTGACCGCTTGCGCGGTGAAATCGTAGCGTCCCAATACCAGTTGCAGCGCGGGCA
>JBGSBQ010000601.1:0-2958 GCA_041730475.1 Sphingomonadaceae bacterium | reverse complement strand
CGCAAGTCTTCGGCTATACCTCTTTCGTAATTGCTGCGCGTTCGATGTCGGTTGGCAGGAAAATAATGTGGAGTGCCTCGCTGTTGTTGGTGGGGGGCATTACATTGCCGTTCGCGTGGTACTTCCTGATCTGGCGCTCGCCCACCCAGCTTACTTCTCCTGCCTGAGCGGCTTGTCCTTGTCGATCACTTCGCGGCAGTCACCCTTGAACTTGGCGTGGTCGTAATTGCTCCAGCCGTAGCTGTCGACGTAGCGTTTGTGCTGCTTGAATTGCGGGCTGACGAAACTCCATTCCAGTCGTTCGTCGGGGTAGCGGATGTCGGCCAGATCGAGCAGGGTGTGGAACATGTTCTCGGTCGCCAGCCGCGCCTTGCGGTGGCGTTGCAGCGCGCGCACTTTGTCCGGATAGCGTTCCTGATACTGGTCGGAGTACCAGACCATGGCCGGCACATGGAATTCATACTGGGTGTTGTGGCCGTGGAAGGCCAGATTGCAGCTGTTGTCATATAAGGTCTGGCCATGGTCGGCCACATACAGCAGCGCGCCTAGTTCATTGGTGGCCTTCAGCTGGCCGATCACCTGCGCCAGGAACCAGTCGGTGTACAGGATCGAGTTGTCATAGCTGTTATTCAGCTGCGGCTTGATCTTCAGGTCGGTGTACACCGGCTTGTCCACGCCCTTCAGCGACGGCTGCCAGTGGTCGTATTCCTGCGGGTAGCGCTGGCTGTAGTTCCAGTGGTTACCCAGTGTGTGCAGCACGATCAGTTTCTTCGGCGCCGGATCGGCCATCGCGTGCTGCAGCGGGGCTAGCAGGATCTGGTCATAGTTCGAGTTATTCGTGAAGCCTCCCAGATTCAGGAACTGGATGACATCGGCTTCCTTGGCGAAGACCGAGACCGGCGTATCAAACTGGCCGAACGAGATCTGGTTCGACAGCCAGTAGGTCTTGAAGCCTGCCTCCTTATAGGCGGTGAGGAAGGACTTCTCGGCAAAGCCGGCTTTCAGGCTTTGCAGCGCCGGCTTGCGCGAAATGATGACCGGCACCGACAGCCGGGTCGCCGACACCGAGGTGATCACGTCCGCCAGCGTCACCAGATTGGCTTCCTGTTTCAGCAGCGGGTTGGTGTCGCGCTGGTAGCCGTTGAGACTCCAGCGGTCGTAGCGCGAGGATTCACCCAGCACCATGATGATGACCTGCGGCGCATCGCTGCCCTCGGGCTGACGGGCGTCGAAGCGGAAGTCGCGGCTGCGCTGGCCCAGTTCGGCCAGATATTGACGCTCTTTATAGAAGTCGACGCCGCGCACCATCAGGCCGTAGGGCCAGGAGGCGGCGACCGCATCGAATTCGATCGGCGAGCGTAGCCACCACGGCAGCGCCGGCAGCTGCCAACCCGTGCGGCCGGCCCTGGCCAGTGCTGGGAGCGCTGGTTCCGTCTCGCTCTCGTCCTCTTCCTCGCTGGCCGCCGATGCCGCAGCGGACATCGAGGGCACCGCGTTGGCGGGCTTGGCCAGCACCCCATATTCCGCGCCATAGGCCCACAGCCCGGCCAGCGCCGCCAGCAAGGTCAGCGCCGCCCAGCGTGTCTTGCCGCGCCATACCAGTGGCGCCACCCGGGCCGCATACCAGGTAGCACCCCACCACAGCAGCACGCCCAGCATCACGCCGCCCATCAGCCAGGCCTTGCGGCCGAGGAATTCCATCGCCTCGCGCGGACTGGTCTCGGCGATGATGCCGAGGTGGTGGGTGGAGATGCCCTGTCCGTAGAACACAAACAGATAGAGCTCGGTGGGCAGCGCCAGGAAGGCTGGCAGCAGCAGCCAGTGGAACCAGCGCGGCCGTTGCAGCACGGCCCATACGGCCAGCCAAGCCAGCAGCGCCGCGCCCAGCATCTGCCATGGATGCTCGGCTTGTCGGCCCAGCAAAGTTGGCAGAAATGGTACAGCGGTCAGCAGCAGGTAGCTGGCGAGCAGGAATAGCGGGGCAGGGCGCAGCAGGGATCGCATAAATACGGAATCGTGGAGATAGTCTGGTATTATCAAGGGTATCCCGCGCTTTCAGCTAGCCTTTGCTGGCTCGAAACGCGTCTTGCCGGGCCGTTGCCGGCCGCGAAATAGATTGACTGCCAGCCAGACCACGTCTATACTCGCGAGTTCTCAATTTATTCTGCACATCGTATACGCCTTTGTCGGCCGCTCCCTTGCGAGTGGCTGTTCGCGCCTCCGCTGTCCTGTCGAATTGGGACTCAGTTTTAGTCCCCGGGCATCCGTCCGGGTTATTAACGTTGTAATTTTGTTGGATTTAGAACGATGCCAACCATCAATCAACTGATTCGCAATCCACGCGTCGCTTTGACCGTGAAGAGCAAATCGCCGGCGCTGGAAAACAGCCCGCAAAAACGTGGCGTTTGCACCCGTGTGTACACCACCACTCCTAAAAAGCCAAACTCGGCGCTGCGTAAAGTAGCCAAGGTTCGTCTGACCAACGGTTTCGAAGTCATTTCGTACATCGGCGGTGAAGGCCACAACCTGCAAGAGCACAGCGTTGTTCTGCTGCGCGGCGGTCGTGTAAAAGACTTGCCAGGTGTGCGTTACCACATGGTTCGCGGTGCACTGGATACCCAGGGCGTTAAAGACCGTAAGCAAGCTCGCTCGAAATACGGTACCAAGCGCGCTAAACAAGCCAAGAAGTAATCTTGCACATTAACTGAGTTGAGCCGGTCGCGAGACCGAGTAAGTGGGAGACTATGATGGTCTGCCGCGAGTGTCCAAGCAGGTGACACTCAACTGAAGATAGGAAGGAAATAACATGCCACGTCGTCGTGAAGTACCCAAGCGCGAGATCCTGCCGGATCCAAAATTCGGCAACACGGATGTCGCGAAATTCGTGAACGTTCTGATGCTGTCCGGTAAAAAATCGGTCGCAGAAAACATCATCTACGGTGCCTTCGAGCACATCGC
>JBGSBQ010000600.1:0-2959 GCA_041730475.1 Sphingomonadaceae bacterium | reverse complement strand
GCCAGCCTGCACACCTATGGCTCCTGCGCCATGCAGGCCCTGACTGGCCTGTCCTACCTGCACCCCGCTTCTGACATCGACCTGCTGCTCTATCCGGCCGACCGGCAACAGCTCGATGCCGGACTGTCGCTGCTGGCGACGCAAGCCCAGTCCCTGCCGCTCGATGGCGAAATCATCTTCCCGGACGGCGCCGCCGTAGCGTGGAAAGAATGGCTGCAAGCGCTCGCCAACAACAGCCGCGTGCTGGTGAAGCGACTGCACACCGTACAACTGGCGCAGCCGGCAGCGCTGCTTGCCATGCTGGAGCCCACCCCATGAACCAGCGCTTTGCCACCGACATCGCCCGCCTCGCCGTACGCAGTCTATATGCCGAACTGGCGCTGTACCCCAAGCCCGGCCTGGTGTCACTAATCGATACCGGCAGCCATGACGACATGGACGCCCACACCTTCATGCGCAGCCTGTTTTCGCTGCGCCACTACTTCCGCCGCATCTGCCTTGCGGGCATGGATGACCTGCCGTTCGCCAGCCTGAAACGCCTCGGCATCGAGGCAGAACAGCGCATGCTGCGTGCCACCGGCGGCATCAATACCCATCGTGGCGCCATCTTCAGCCTTGGCTTGCTATGCGCCGCCGCCGGACAAGCCCGCGCGCAACGGCTGCCGCTGACGCCAGCCTCGCTGCGTGCCGCGCTGCTGATACGTTGGGGGCGCGAACTGGACTTACACGCCATTCCGCCGTCCGCCATGGACAGCAATGGACAGCGCGTCGCTGCCGACTATGCCGCCAGTGGCGCGCGCGAAGAAGGTGCGCTCGGCATGCCATCGGTGTTTGAAGTGGGACTGCCCGCGCTGCAGACCGCGCTGGCACGCGGCGCCGGCCAGCAGACCGCCCGCATCGACGCTTTCTTCGCCCTGATGGCCCACGTCAGCGACACCAACGTCTACCATCGCGGCGGCGTTGAAGGTGCCCGCATCGTGCGCGAACGGGCGCGCCAGTTCGTGGCGCTGGGCGGCACCGCCCATCACCAGTGGCGGGAATACGCACTGGCATGCCACCACGAATTTGTCGCACTACGGCTGTCCCCCGGTGGTGCCGCCGACCTGCTGGCAGCCAGCTGCCTTGCGCATTCGATCGCACTGCACGTTCCGGCCGACGACACCACGGCCGCCATGCCACGCCGCAGCGCCAGCGTTAGCATTAGCGTTAGCGAGAAAGCCGCCCTGCTGTGAGTGCCCGACTGCTCTTGCTCTGCCCCGGACAGGGCGGCCAGCATCAGGCCATGTTCGATCTGGCGCGTACCAGCGCCAGCGCGGCAGCACTGCTCGACAGCTGGTCCGGCCAGTTGCCCACCCCGGCGCTGGATGACGCCACCATGTTAGCCAACCGCAGCGCGCAACCTCTGATTGTCGCCGCTACGCTGGCCATGTGGAGCGCGATCCGTGACTTTACGCCGCAACCGGATCTGGTGGCCGGCTACAGCATCGGCGAATTAACAGCCTATGCCATCGCCGGCGCCCTGACGCCCACTGCCGCCGTTGAACTGGCCAGCTTGCGGGCAGGCTTGATGAATGCCAGCCTCGCTACCCATCCCGGTCAGGCGCTGCTCGCGATTTCCGGCCTGCCGCTGAAGCGCGTGACACCCCTGCTGCAAGCGAACGCCTACCATTTGAGTATTGAAACGGGGGACGATAGCTGTGTCAGCGGAGGCCCGGCCAGCGCCCTCGCCCAGCTGGAACTGGCGGTCGAGGCCGCCGGTGGCCGCAGCCGCCGGTTACCGGTCGAGGTGGCGTCGCATACGCCCTATATGCAGCAAGCGGTGGCGCCTTTCGCAGCGGCGCTGCGGGAGCGGGCCTTCGCCACGCTGACGACACCGGTGCTGGCTGGCGTCGATGCCAGCACTGTCACCCGGTCCGATCAGGCCATTCCGCTGCTGTCGCGCCAGCTGGCCGAACCGATACGCTGGCTGGCCTGCATGGATGCCTGCGCTGAAGCAGGCATCAGCGTCGCACTGGAACTGGGGCCAGGCGGTGCGTTGGCGCGCATGCTGCAGGCGCGCCAGCCACATATCCAGTGCCGTTCGGTGGCAGATTTCCGCACGCTGGACGGCATCCGCCGCTGGTTGGAGCGGGCGCTGGAACAATAAAACCAGCGCTTGCGATCCATTGCGATCAGTTGCGGTTCGCCTGCGTCGCCCACACCACGATATTCCCCGCATCCATCGCGCCGGGCTGGCGCAGCACTTCACGTCCGCCCTTGAACAGCGCCAGCGTCGGGATGCTGCGGATCGCAAACCGCGCAGCCAGTTCCGGATTGGCTTCGGTATCCACCTTGACAACACGGAATTGCGGTTCCAGCCGCTGCGTGGCCTGCACATAGGCCGGCGCCATGCTGCGGCAAGGGCCACACCATGGCGCCCAGAAGTCCACCAGCACCGGGATATCGCTGCGCTCTATCTGTTTCAGGAAGCGCGCCGCCGACAAATCCGCCGGCTGGCCGGTGAACAGCGCCTGCTGGCATTTGCCGCACACCGGTTCCTGCGCCAGTTTGGCTGACGGTACCCGGTTATTGCCATTGTAACCGAAGGCGATGTGGAAGTGAAGAAAATGGCCGATTATACCATTGAAATACCCGATGCCGACGAAGCATTCTTGCCGATACTAGCCACCATACCCTTACAGTTATTGGCCTACCACATTGCGGTACTTAGAGGCTGTAATGTAGATCAACCCCGTAATTTGGCTAAATCCGTTACGGTGGAATAGCTTTCCATATTGAACTTTATTATCTGCGTTTCATATGCTTTTGGATATTGAAACTAAGGTAAAACGAATATCCATCCCCTTTTTTCGTATATTACATTAACTAAATACCACACCATGAAAAAAGTACTTTTCACTTGTAGCTTTCTCTTTCTCTTTTTGCACACAAGTGTTGCCCAAACCGACTCTACCAAAAC
>JBGSBQ010000599.1:0-2962 GCA_041730475.1 Sphingomonadaceae bacterium | reverse complement strand
CTGGAGCTGCCGGCCGGCTTCAACCCGCGCACGCTGGCGCTGGCCCAGCAACTGAAACAGCCGCAGGCGGCCGATTCGGTGGGCGCCGTGCTACGCCTGTTCCACGACCAGCAATACGAATACACGCTGGAGCCGCCCCTGCTGGGCCGCGACGCCGTCGACGATTTCCTGTTCGGCAGCAAGGCCGGCTTCTGCGAGCACTATGCCGGCGCCTTCGTGGTGCTGATGCGGGCCATGGGCATTCCGGCCCGCGTGGTGACCGGCTATCAGGGCGGCGAACTGAATCCGGTCGACGGCTACCTGACGGTGCGCCAGTCCGATGCCCATGCGTGGGCCGAAGTCTGGCTGGCCGGCAGCGGCTGGCGCCGCATCGACCCGACCGGCGCCGTAGCCCCGGAACGAATCCGCTCCAACCTCGCCGGCGCCCTGCCCAGCAGCGGCCCGTTCGGACTGGGACCGCTGATCGACCTGCAACACCATCCCGATTCGTGGCTGGCGCAACTCAGATTCGGCGTCGGCGCGATGAATAATGCTTGGAACCAATGGGTCCTGGATTACAATCCAGACAGGCAGCGAAGTTTCCTCGAAGAACTGGGTGGCGCGTTCGGCAACGGGCGCACGCTGGCCGGCCTGAGCGCCATCGCCGTGTTATTACTGTGGTGGCGCCGGCGGCACGCCAGCCCGGTGCCGGATCCGCTGGACCGACTGTACACTGAATTTTGCCGCCTGCAGGCCCGTCACGGCATGGCGCGCGCGCCCGACGAAGGGCCGCAGCACTACGCGACGCGCTTGCGCGGCCTGGCCGCCAGCGCCGCGCAGCAGGCGGCGCGGGAAGAGTTCCTGATGTTGTACGGCGCGCTCAAATATGGCCGCGTCGCACCCGATGCAAGACCGGCGTCCCTGCGGACGCTCCAACACCTGTTATCACTATGCCGATGAAGACTGCAACAACGAAGTTCCCGCGCCGCGCCGGCTGGCTGCTGGCGGCACTGCTGGCCATGCCCGCGCTGGGCCAGGCCGCCGTTGACCCCTACGGCTACAAGCTGCCGCCCAGCATGCAAAAACCCAAGGCCAAAGTAGCGCCGAAGAAAAAGGGACCGCCGCCCATCGATTACGTGGGTGAGTTCGTCAATTTTGGTCAATGGAAGGAAGTCCGCAGCTTCCTCGATGAGATCGCCACCCGCGATGGCTTCGAGCGCACCGAACTGGACACGCTGATGGCGCAGGTGCGCTACGTGGACGCCGCCGTGCAACTGATCAAGCCTGCCCCGCCGGGCAAGCCCAAGAACTGGCAAGCATATAGCCAGCTGATCGTCGACAGCGCCCGCATCGACGCCGGCGTCAAATTCTGGAACGAGAACAGTGATACCTTGAACCGGGCGGAAGCACTGTATGGCGTGCCCGCCGAAGTACTGGTTGGCAGCATCGGCGTGGAAACCGTGTACGGCCGTAATACCGGCCGCTTCCGCGTGCTGGACGCACTGACGACGCTGGCATTCTCCTACCCGGAGGCACCACAACGCGCCGAGCGCATGGCCTTCTTCCGCGGCGAACTGGAAGCGACGCTGCTGTTTGCACGCCAGAACGGCATCGATCCGCTGGCGCTGCGCGGCTCCTACGCGGGCGCCGTCGGCATGCCGCAATTCATGCCCAGCAGCATCATGAAATACGCCGTTGACTTCGATGGCAGCGGCAAGGTCGACCTGCTGGCGTCCAGCACCGATGCCATTGGCAGCGTGGCAGCCTTCCTGACGGCGCATGGCTGGCGCCGCGACGACCCGGCGCCGGTCGTGTATGCCGCGACGGTGTCGCCCAGCCGGGCCTGGGAAGCAATGATCAATGCCGGCCTGAGCGCCAAATTCAGCCAGGATGAACTGCTGGCCGCTGGCGTCAACAGCAAGTCGCCATTGCCGCCGAATACCCCGTTCGGCCTGGTCGACCTGCAAAATGGCGCCGATCCGACCGAATATTGGCTGGCGACGAATAATTTCTTCGCCATTACCCAGTACAACCGCAGCTATTTCTACGCGATGTCGGTGGTGGAACTGGGGCGGGCGGTGCGGCTGGCGCGGACCGGAATGTAAGGAAGCGTAAAGTCGCTTGAGATAAATGCTTGCCAACTGTATTGTTTAGTTGACACTCGGCAACTAATTTGTAACACTGGGTACACTACGGAGTAAATCGGTAATTTTCCACAGCAACCGAACATTTCGTGCGGCAACTTTTACGAAATTATCTTATAATTAACTTTGATGTTTCAGTAAAACGGCGAGCAATGCAGCTTAGCACACAAGACGGTGTATAATTCTCACACAATGTTGCATCAAGACAACAATACCCCAAAGCAGTCGCGTTTTGCCGTTGCTTTTGAGTATTAGATTGCATGATGTTGTACAATTGTGTATATATTATGAAACTTGTTATCCCGGAATCCGTCCGTGTGTGAATTCGTTCCTTGGTAAAGGATGAACATTAACGCAGCAAGAGCGAGCTCCGAGTGTTTTTTACTTTGCAGGACAACTTTACAGAAGGAACAAACGAAATCATGACAAACCAAGTCGGCATTGATATGAACAACGATTCGGATGGCGATGATCTGCTGCAATACAATCCGAACCGCCTGCTCGATACCCTGATCGAGAACCTGCGCCTGAAAAACGACGCCGCCCTCTCGCGCGCGCTCGAAGTGGCGCCGCCGGTGATCAGCAAAATTCGCCACAACACCCTGCCTATCGGCGCGACCATTTTGATTCGCATGCACGAAATCAGTGATGTCAGCATCAAGGATTTACGTGGCCTGATGGGCGATCGCCGTGCAAAATTCCGCATCAGCGACAAGCAGTTCAAGCCAAAAGACGGCGAACCAGGCGGCGGCCAGGGCTAATCTGCCCCGGTCTGTGCGCTGGACAGCCCGCCGCTGAGCGGGCTGAGCTTCTTGTTTCCTGTTGTTGACGCCTGTAGC
>JBGSBQ010000598.1:0-2963 GCA_041730475.1 Sphingomonadaceae bacterium | reverse complement strand
CCTTCTTGCAATAGCTGTGCGCTGCGTTTTAGCTCAACGGCATCCAGCACCATGCGGCGCGCCCGGCTTGCAACGGTCTGGCCGAACGGCGTCAACTCGTTGCGCTTGCCCATTCGGTCTATCAGACGTGCTCCGAGGTCGTCTTCGAGGGTCTGGATGCTGCGACTCAGGGCGGACTGGGTGATGTGGCACCGCTCCGCGGCGCGGCTGAACGAACCGGTGTCCGCCACAGCCAGCAGGTACTCCAGATGGCGCAGGTTCATTTCCTTTGTCGCATGAGTTTTTTGAATGCATTCAGAATAAATTATGCATTAGACGCATTTGATCATGATTCATATGATTTCGCACGCTGTCGTCCAGGGCAGCAGCAATCATCCGGAGACAAATTCATGGGCGTTCCAAATTCCAGTATGGGCGACGTTGCGTTGCCGCCCACATCCCAGCGCGTATCGAACAATTCAACTGCCGCGAAGAGCAAGGTGCAGCCCCGCGTCGTGGCTGCAACAGTGGCGGGCAACGCGCTGGAGTTCTTTGATTTCACCACCTACGCGTTCTTCGCGGTGTATATTGGCCAGACCTTCTTTCCTGCTGACGAGCCGCTGGTCACGGTGATGCTGTCGGTAGCAGTGTTTGGCGTTGGCTTCATCACGCGTCCTTTGGGCGGGCTGCTGATCGGCTCTTTTGCTGATCGTGTCGGACGCAAGCCGGCCATGCTGTTGACCATTGCGCTCATCACGATCGGCACGATCGGCATGGCGCTCACCCCCTCATACGCAAGCATCGGATTGGCGGCACCCATCATCGTCATTGTTTGTCGGCTGGTGCAGGGGTTGGCCCTGGGCGGCGAGGTCGGGCCGTCTACGACGTATCTGATCGAGATCGCACCCCAGGGGCGGCGCGGCCTCTATGGCAGCTGGCAGCTTGCCAGCCAAGGCATAGCCTCGCTGGCGGCTGGCGTCGTCGGCATTGTGCTCACGCTGGCGCTAAGCAAGGAGCAGATGCTGGCGTGGGGTTGGCGTATCCCTTTTTTGCTCGGTCTGGCATTGATCCCCATTGCTTTCTTTTTGCGCCGCCACATGCCTGAGAGCCTCGAGCATCCCACGCATAGCGGACCCATCAAGAGCCCGCTGGCCGATATCCGGCACCATCTGCGACCGATCATGCTGGCGCTCATGGTCATCCTGGGTGTGACGATCTCGACCTATGCGGCGATCTACATGACCACTTATGCCGTGACCACGCTCAAGCTCTCCGCGACGATCGCCATGTCGGCGACCATCGTATTCGGCGTGGCGACCTGGGCGGGTGCGCTGCTGGGGGGCTGGCTGTCAGATCTGTATGGGCGCAAACCCGTGATGCTCTGGGCTCGCGTGGCATTGTTTGTTCTGGTCTATCCGGCTTACATGCTGCTCATTGAGCACACCAGCTTTGCCACTCTGGCACTGGCGACTGCGCTGCTGGCATTGCTCACGGGCATTGGTGGCGCGCCAACGCTGGTGGCCATCCCGGAGCTGTTCCCCGGCCATGTACGCGCGCTCGGGCTGTCGATTGCCTATGCCTTTGGTGTGGCGCTGTTTGGCGGCACCGCGCAACTGGTGATCACCTGGCTGATCAAGGTGACCAACAACCCGGCGGCGCCAGCGCTCTACGTACTTATCACCAGCTTGATCGCCATCGTCGGCATTCTGCTCATGCGCGAAACCGGCGGTGACAAGGAACTACAGAAATGATCACCAGGCGAATTTTTCCGGACTGTGAGTTCATAGCATGACTGTTCAAGACACCTTGCAGGCGGTACGCGCACACGAAGACGAATTCATCGCTTTGCGCCGTGATATCCATCAGCACCCCGAGCTGCCATTCGAAGAGCTACGCACCAGTGATTTGGTGGCTGCGCGACTGCGGGACTGGGGTTACCACGTTGAGCGCGGCCTGGGCGGAACCGGTGTGGTCGGGCAACTCAAGCGTGGCGACGGCAAGCGCACGCTGGGTCTGCGCGCGGACATGGATGCACTGCCGATCCAGGAAACCACGGGGCTGCAGTACGCAAGTCGCAACCAGGGCGTCATGCACGCCTGCGGCCACGACGGACATACGGCCATGCTGCTGGCGGCAGCCAAGGTGCTGGCAGAGCAGGGTGACTTCTCAGGGACACTCAACCTGATCTTCCAGCCCGCAGAGGAATACGGCACCAGCGACTGTGGCGCCGTACGCATGATCAACGACGGCCTGTTCGACAAATACCCATGTGACGCTATCTTCAGCATGCACAACATGCCCGGCTGGCCGCAGGGGCACTTGATCTTTCGCGAAGGCCCAATGATGGCCTCCTCTGACAAGGTCTACATCACGCTGGTAGGCCACGGTGGTCACGGTGCTGTGCCGCACAAGACAGCCGATCCGGTGGTGGCGGCTGCCAGCCTGGTGATGGCGTTGCAGACCGTGGTCTCGCGCAACGTCGATCCACTTCAAACAGCGGTGGTTACCGTAGGGGTGCTGCAATCCGGGCGCGCCAATAACGTCATCCCCGACAGCGCATATCTCGAGCTGAGCGTGCGCGCGCTCGATTCTGAGGTGCGCAGCCTGCTGCAGCAGCGCATTACCGAAATCACCCACGCACAGGCGCAGAGCTTTGGCGTCAAGGCTGAAATCGACTACCGGCGCGGCTACGCGGCATTGGTCAACAGCAAGGACGAAACCGACTTCGCCCGCCAGATTGGCAGCGAATTGGTTGGTGCCGAGCGCGTTGTGCTGCAGGCCCCGCCTCTCACCGGCAGCGAAGATTTCGCTTTCATGCTGGAGAAGTGCCCCGGCAGCTACCTGTTGATCGGAAACGGGGATGGCGACAAGCTGGGCGCCTGCATGGTGCACAACCCGGGTTACGACTTCAACGACGCCAACCTGGCCATTGGCGCTGCATACTGGACGCTGCTGGCGCGGCGTTATCTGGTTTGAACGATGGA
>JBGSBQ010000597.1:0-2966 GCA_041730475.1 Sphingomonadaceae bacterium | reverse complement strand
CTGGCGCAGCAGCAGGTCCAGGTCGGTATTCGCGAAGCCGCTGGACCCCCAGTGTTCCTTGGCGATCACATCGTCCGCCTGCGGCACGAAATCGGGATGCCACTCGCCACCCCAGCTATCCTTGGCGAACACCTGGATCTTGGCGGCGCCCTGCTGGTAGGGCGTGGCGTGGTGCCAGTGGCTCAGGTCCGACGGTTCGGCCCGATGGTGCGGCACCACGAACACGCGAATTCCGGCCGCCCGCACCGCCACCACCACCTGCTTCATATTGGGGATCAGGTTCTGCTCGGTGGCACTGGCCTGCACGGGCGGCCACAGCTTGCCGCCTTCACTCAGGAAGTCGTTATACGGATCGACCAGCAACAGGCCAGTATCGGACGCCAGATAGTTTGCAGCACGCATGACTTACTCCTCGGTGATGGGATGGTGGGCTGAGTCTAGTCAGGCGTGCGCCACGATTCCAGTTAATTGGCGTTAATTGATGTAAAGCCGCTGGTCAGACCCTGCTACCAGTGCTTCATTTGCGCGCTGTGACAATGTGCGTACATATGCCGCCGAATTAGCTCTATATTGGTGACGTGACGATTGATGTCGATTCGACATGTTTTTTTGAAGGATGCCCCATGCCCCTGCACTCCTGCACCTGCTTCATCATCCCGTCCCGGATGCTGCGCAAACTGGCGGACGCGGCGGCGACCGATGCCGAACGGCAGGCGCTGCTGGATCAGATCGAACTGTCGGCCCACCTGCGCGGTCAGCGCTCCGTCGCCCCCGCACTGGTCGGCAATCTGGCCGGCGAAAAGCGCCGCACCATCTACGATTGCAAGCACAAGACCACGCTGCCCGGCAAACTGGTGCGCAGCGAGAACGCCCCCGCGGTCCACGATCAGGCCATCAACCAGGCCTTCGACGGCGCTGGCGCCACCTACGATTTCTACCAGCAGGTGCTGAAACGCAACTCGATCGACGGCAAGGGCTTGCGGCTGGACGCCAGCGTGCACTACAGCACCCGCTTCAACAATGCGTTCTGGAATGGCCAGCAGATGGTGTACGGCGATGGCGACGGCAAGCTGTTCCTCGGTTTCACCGGCGCCGTCGACGTCATTGCCCATGAACTGACGCATGGCGTGACCCAGCACACGGTGCCGGGCGGGCTGGACTATCAGGACCAGAGCGGCGCCCTGAATGAATCACTGTCGGACGTCTTCGGCAGCGTGGTCAAGCAATGGACACTGAAGCAGTCGGCCGACAAGGCAGACTGGCTGATCGGCGCTGGCATCCTGGCCCATGGTGTCGGCAAGGCGCTGCGCTCGATGGCCGATCCCGGCAACCAGACGCTGACCTGGTCCGGCGACGACCAGCCCAAAAACATGGCCGGCTATGTGGAAGGCGGCGATGTGCACACCAACTCCGGCATCCCCAACCATGCGTTTTATCTGGCCGCGATCACCCTCAAGGGCAACTCCTGGGACAAGGCGGGACCGATCTGGTATCGGGCGATGCCGCTGCTGACGTCAAACGCCAGCTTCGCCGACATGGCCAACGCGACGCTGCAGGCAGCGGCCATGCTGTATGGCGCCAGCGCGCCCGAGCAGCAGGCGGTACGCATCGCATGGAAGGAAGTGGGGGTGCTGTGAATGCACCGACCACCCGGCTGATCCTGCGCAGCTGCGGCGGCTTCACGGGGCCAGCCGGCGCGCAGACCCGCACGCTCGATCTGGCGGCACTGCCGGCCGCGCAGGCGCGCCATTTCCAGCAGCTGCTGCAGGCCTGCGATAGCAGCGCGCTGCCGGCACGCCTGACCAAGGCTGCGCCGCAGCCGTGGGATTTTGAATACAGTCTGGAAGTGCAGGCCGGCCCCGCCTCGCACACGGTGCAATTCCACCTTGATGCGGCCCCGCCCGCCTTGCGTGCATTGGCCAGCGCCCTCGATGCGCTGCCACCGGACTGAACGCGGTCAGAGCGGATCGATCTGCAGTTCCGGATAGCCGGTTGCAGCATCCAGGGGCCGCGAGAAACGCTGCCCGGGCACCAGCGCCAGCAAGATTTCTGCCGTGGTGCGCACCACGCAGCCGGCGCTGACATGGCCGCCCAGCACCTGCCCCTGCGCGTCGGACACGGCCATGTGCAGATGGGCGCCATCCGGGGCCACGGCGCCGGCCAGCGTCAGGATTTCCAGATCGCCGTGCAGCGTGGTCGGCTGCGCCAGACCGGCAAACCGCAGTTGCGCCACACTCAGGCTGCCGATTCCCTGCAGCACATAGCCGGCCTGCCAGCCGCTGGCGCGCAACGCCGCTTCGACCGCCGCACGCAAGTCCTGTCCCGGATGGAGTCGCAGCGGCAGCATCTGCATGCTGGCTGCGCTTACGCCGGACGCCCGGCCGCCAGCAACGTGGCGAACGCGCCGCTGGCGATCAGCTGGCCCAGTTCCTGAGCGCCGCCGACCAGCGTGCCGTGCACGAACACCATCGGCAGCGTCGGCCAGCCCGACCACATTTTCAGTGCCAGTCGCGGCTTCCAGCCCGACAGATAGCTGCCGTATTCGAGGTAGTGGTACGGCGTGCCAAGCTGGTCGAGCAGCTGGCGTGCCTTGCGCGGGAACGGATTCTGGCGCATGCCGACCACCACTACCGCATGGCTGGCCACGGCCGTCTGCACTTCTTGTACCGTACTGGCATGGAAGGTCGCCACTTGCTGTTGCACGGCCGGATGGACCGCTTGGAAATCGAGGGTGCTACGGGGCATGGAGTGTCCTTGAGGGAGGGGAATTAACGTGCGCTGAAGGCCAGCCGCTTGCCTTCGCGCAGCATGGTTTCGAATTCGGCCGCCGGTACCGGTTGGCTGAACAGATAGCCTTGCAACTGGTCGCAGCCCAGTTCGCGCAAAAAGCTCATCTGCTCGGCTGTTTCCACGCCCTCAGCCACGATTTCCTGACGCAATTGCTGGGCCATGGTGACGATGGCGCG
>JBGSBQ010000596.1:0-2976 GCA_041730475.1 Sphingomonadaceae bacterium | reverse complement strand
CGGCCCGCAAGCCCGGCACCCGCGCGCCCGTCCTGGCCCGCTACACATTCAACCTCGAAACCCAATCGGCCAGTCCGATGGGTGGTTTTGGCGACATGGCCAGCATGTTCGGAATCAGTGGTGGCGCGGTGGACAACGGGCTGTTTTCGGGGGAAAATTTTTACATCCTCTTCCAGTCCCGCCCGCTGATGGATCGCACCTTGTTGCGCAAAGTCGACATTCGCAACCATAAAAACGTGCTGCTGGCCAACTACTAAATCCTCACCAGCGGCATCCGTGAGTTCATCGTCCTGGCAAGGAAATCGTCTCCAAGATGGAAATGGTAGACCGTATCAAGGCTGCCGTTGATGCCCGCACCGACGAAAACTTCGTCATCATGGCGCGCACCGATGCGCTGGCCGTCGAAGGTCTGGATTCGGCGATCGAACGCGCCGTGGCTTGCGTGGAAGCCGGTGCTGACATGATCTTCCCGGAAGCGATGATCACGCTGGAAATGTACAAGCAGTTCGCCAAGGCGGTCGGCGTGCCGATTCTGGCCAATATCACCGAGTTCGGTGCGACCCCGCTGTTCACCGTCGATGAACTGCGCGATGCCGATGTCGGGCTGGTGCTGTATCCGTTGTCGGCGTTCCGCGCCATGAACAAGGCGGCTGAAAACGTCTACGGCGCGATCCGCCGCGATGGTTCGCAGAAGAACGTCATCGACACCATGCAGACCCGGATGGAACTGTATGAGCGCATCAACTATCACGATTTCGAGCAGAAGCTGGATGCCCTGTTCGCCGCACAGAAAAAATAATCGATAACCCACGTCGTTGCCGCGCAGGCGGGAACCTATCGCGTGTTGGTATGCAAGCGCAGCATGGGTTCCCGCTTTCGCGGGAACGACGGATGACACTGGAGAATTCAAAATGACCGAAACTACCGCAACCTTCAAGCCAAAAAAATCCGTCGCCCTGTCCGGCGTCACCGCGGGTAACACCGCCCTGTGCTCGGTCGGCAAAACCGGCAATGACTTGCACTACCGTGGCTATGACATCCTGGATGTCGCCACCACCTGCGAATTCGAAGAAATCGCCTACCTGCTGGTGCACGGCAAACTGCCTACCAGCGCTGAACTGAAGGGCTACAAGGCCAAGCTGAAATCGCTGCGTGGCCTGCCGGTCGCCGTGAAAGCCGCGCTGGAAGCGCTGCCGGCATCGGCCCACCCGATGGACGTGATGCGCACCGGCGTGTCGGTACTGGGTTGCGCACTGCCAGAAAAAGATGATCACAATGCACCAGGCGCGCGCGATATCGCCGACCGCTTGATGGCATCGTTCGGCTCCATGCTGCTGTACTGGTACCACTACAGCCATAACGGCAAGCGCATCGAAGTGGAAACCGACGACGACTCGATCGGCGGCCACTTCCTGCAACTGCTGCACGGCGAGAAGCCAAGCGAGAGCTGGGTCCGTGCCATGCACACCTCGCTGATCCTGTATGCGGAACACGAGTTCAATGCGTCGACCTTCACCAGTCGCGTGATCGCCGGCACTGGCTCCGACATCCATTCCGCCATCACCGGCGCGATCGGCGCGCTGCGCGGTCCGAAGCACGGCGGCGCCAATGAATTCGCCTTCGAAATCCAGAAGCGCTACGACAATCCGGACGAAGCGGAAGCCGATATCCGCAACCGCGTCGCCAACAAGGAAGTCGTGATCGGCTTCGGCCACCCGGTCTACACCGTGTCCGACCCGCGCAACGTGGTGATCAAGGAAGTGGCCCGTGCGCTGTCCGAGGAAGCCGGTTCGACCAAGATGTTCGACATCGCCGAGCGTCTGGAATCGGTGATGTGGGAAGTCAAAAAAATGTTCCCGAACCTGGACTGGTTTTCGGCCGTGTCGTATCACATGATGGGCGTGCCGACCGCGATGTTCACGCCGCTGTTCGTCATCTCGCGTACCTCCGGCTGGGCCGCCCACATCATCGAGCAGCGCATCGACAACAAGATCATCCGCCCAAGCGCCAACTACGTCGGCCCGGATGACCTGCAATTCGTACCGATCAAGGACCGCAAATGAACAGCGCATTCCGTAAAAACCTGCCGGGCACCAAGCTCGATTATTTTGACGCACGTGCCGCCGTCGATGCCATTACGCCGGGCGCCTACGACAAGCTGCCGTACACCTCGCGCGTATTGGCCGAAAATCTGGTGCGCCGCTGCGATCCGGCGACCCTGAACGCTTCGCTGTCGCAGCTGATCGAACGCAAGCGCGACCTCGACTTCCCATGGTTCCCGGCGCGCGTGGTGTGCCACGACATTCTGGGCCAGACCGCACTGGTCGATCTGGCCGGCCTGCGTGATGCGATCGCGCTGCAAGGCGGCGATCCAGCACTGGTCAACCCAGTCGTGCCGACCCAGCTGGTGGTCGACCACTCGCTGGCGGTCGAATGCGGCGGTTTCGATCCGGACGCGTTCAACAAGAACCGCGCCATCGAAGACCGTCGTAACGAAGACCGCTTTGACTTCATCAACTGGACCAAGAAGGCGTTCAAGAACGTTGACGTGATCCCGCCCGGTAACGGCATCCTGCACCAGATCAATCTGGAACGCATGTCGCCGGTGGTGCAGGTGCAGGACGGCGTAGCCTATCCGGATACGCTGGTCGGTACCGATTCGCACACCCCGATGGTTGATGCGCTGGGCGTGATCGCCATCGGCGTCGGCGGGCTGGAAGCGGAAAGCGTGATGCTGGGCCGTGCTTCGTGGATGCGCCAGCACCGTATCGGTGGCGGTGATGCCTTCCTGCGGCTTGCCGCTCAGTTCCACGCCGATGATGTCCGGCAGGCGCATCCACGAGGCGCGGCCCAGCATCACGCTTTCCGCTTCCAGACCACCGACGCCGATGGCGATCATGTCTGCACTGCGGTCCGTCGCCCCACCCCGAGCGCGGCCCCCACACTCAACAAAAGGACCAAAGCGGCACCCAGCAG
>JBGSBQ010000595.1:0-2978 GCA_041730475.1 Sphingomonadaceae bacterium | reverse complement strand
GTTCCCGCGCAGGCGGGAACCTATACGCCGCCAATCCAGGAGCAGCATTAGGTTCCCGCGTGCGCGGGAACGACGGGATACGGGTGCCTTAATAAGTACCCAGTTTGACCTTCAGCACCACCGGCTGGCCGGTAAGGTTCAAGCCATAATCGGTCTGATCGCCATTCCAGTTGCGCTCCATGATCCACTTGCCGGCCGCGTCAAAATGGCCCTGCTCGACCCGCGCATACAGCGACGGCTTGCCCTCATTCACGCCCGCCCCGCTGAACTTGACGCGCGCATGCTGGCCGACCACGATGAATTCATTCTCGCCAGTCTGCGCAAAGGCTACCCCGCCGTTCGGAATCTCGGTATCAGCCGGCAGGTCTTTCATGCCCGGATTCCACTCCTTCTCGCCGAACTGCCACTCGCGGAAAGACACATTCACCTTCCAGTTTTTCATCGCCAGCGTCTGCGGCGTACGCTCGTCGCTCTCCGCCAGTCCGTAAGTACGGCCCTCGAAAGCCCAGCGCGCCCACTGCCGTTCCATTGGCCGGAACACCGCAAAGATCTTCGCGAAGGGCTGCACCATACTCTTGTCAGTCGCCTTGGCGCCCAGCGGGAAATTGCTGTAATCAGCGTAATCGATGCCGAACGGCGAGAAGCCCAGCGCACCGCGCCCCAGCACCAGATAGGCATAGCGTGCGTAGTTGGCGGCATTGCCCAGCTCCGGCACCACCAGGGGATTATCAGGCCGCTGGAAGCCATCCAGCGTGGCGACGAATTTCTTCCACTCCGGGTTGTAGATATCGGGCGCGGCGTAGTCGATGTGCGGCGCAGCCGCCTTGTAGATATCGATCACATCATAGGTCGGACCACCGCTGGCGAAGTTGTCCTTCCACGGCGCCAGTGCTTCCACCGGATCGCGCAGCGCATTGTTGACATACATCGGCAAGTCATACACGGCGCGGCCGGCCTTGGCGATCTCCTCGATATAGCTGGCAATCGCATACGCATGGAAGTACTCGTCCGCATACGGGCCATAGACTTCCGACCAGTTGCCGCTGGCGGCCCCCGGCAATGGCGCCTTCTTGCGGGCCAATACCGCCGCCGGCACAGGCTGGCGGAACGCCGCCTGTGCGCTGGCGCCGTGATCACGAGCCAGCCGGTAGGTGCCAACCTCGTTCTCAACCTGCATCAGGATCACGGTGCGCTGTTGATCAACCTGCTTCAGGTGCGTCATCAGCGCCACGAAGGCCTTGCGGTCAGCCTTCAGCGTCTCGGTGCCGAACGGCGACAGGCAGTAGCTTAATTTACCGTCAGCCTCCTGCATGCGCGGGAAGCGCTGGTTATCGAACTTCACCCATTCCGGCGCGTACTGCGGGCCGGTATTCTTCCAGGTACCGAACCACAGCAGCACCAGCCGCACCTGCTTCTGGCGTGCCTGCGCCAGCAGCGTGTCGACGTAGCTGAAATCGAAGCGGTTCTCGACCGGCTCGATCTGCTCCCACGCCACCGGGATTTCCAGCGTATTGGCGTGCATGTCCTGAATCGCCGGCCACACCTGCGCCAGCGCCGCCGGATAATTACTCGAATTGTGCGCCTGCCCCGCTAGCATCACGAAGGGTGCCCCGTCCACCATCAGCGCAAAGCGCCCATCCTGCTGCACCAATCGGGGCAGAGGCTGGGCGCTGGCGCAGGCAGTGATCAGGGATAACAGGCAGAAGATCAGCTTCTTCATGCAGTCATCCCCTTGGCATCAGAACGCGTAGCGCAGTTGCGCGGTGTAGCGCGGACCGGAGACAAACCACGCACGTCCCTTGGTACCGATGCTCTGGTCCATCAGCTGCGTGTACTTGGCATCGGTGATGTTCTGCGCTTCCAGGCCCAGCGACAGGTTTTCGCTGATCTTGTAGAACACCGACGCATCCAGCTGGCCATAGGCGCCGGCATAGGTCGGCAAGCCCCACACCACATTATGCTGACCGTTGGTTGCGCTGTTCGGATTGGTATCCGTACCATCGCTACCCTGCGTGCCGTTGACGTTCACGGCCTGCAGGCTCTTGCCGCGCCAGCTGTAGGCCAGACGGGCCGAGAACGGGCCCTTGTCATACATCAGCGCCAGATTGTAGGCGTTGCGCGACAGGTTTTGCAGCGGCAGGTTGCCGAAGGTCTGGCCGTTGGTGTCGCAGCCGTTCATGTTCAGGTTCAGGTTGACCAGCGTCCCGGCGCCGGTGCAGTAAGCCTGATACACCGGCGAGTACAGGTCCTGATGACTGTCCACATAGGTGTAGTTGGCTTGTACGCCGATCCCCGACAACCAGCCCGGCAGGCGGTCGAAGTACTGCTGGTACGCCAGTTCCAGACCACGCGCGCGACCCTTGGCGCCGTTCACCGGACCGGTCACTGCGAAGGCATGCGGCTTGCCACTCGTATCGTTCAGCGAGAACGAATAGATCTGGTTGACGATGATGTCCTTCAGCTGCTTGTTGAACACGGCCAGCGTCAGCGAGCCACCCGGCGCGAAGTACCATTCGGCGGTCACGTCAACCTGATTGGCGGTAGTTGGCTTCAGCAGCGGATTACCTGCGCCCTTGCCCGACAGGTCAACGCTGTTGACAACCACGGTGCCGTTGCTCAGGTTATTCGTCACGCTGGCCGTCTCGCTCAGCGTGGTGTAGGCCTGCAACTGCGAGAAGTCAGGGCGCGACAGCGCCGACGCGAAGGCGGCACGGAACTGCAGCGTGTCCGACGCTTTCAGGCGCAGGTTCAGGCTAGGCAGCACATTATTATAGGTATTCTCGAAGTCCTGCTTTTTCGAGAAACTGCTAATAATAGGAATGCCAGGGCCGCCCACTTGCGCGCCAGGGACGACCGTTGGTGCCGTATTGTTGAACACCGTGTAGCCGTGCGCCGAGGTGTCGGTCTTCACATAGCGCACGCCGACATTACCGTCGATCGGGTATTGCAGGTTATCGAAACCGAAGCGCAGTTGCGTG
>JBGSBQ010000594.1:0-2982 GCA_041730475.1 Sphingomonadaceae bacterium | reverse complement strand
AGACGCAAAGGGCGTGGCCCAGGTGGCAACCCCCACCGTCCTGCGCCCGATCACCGACCTGGTGGTGAACCAGAACTTCGCCGGCACGCCCGTCGCCAAAGAGAAGTCGCCATTCGGGTATAACAAGCCAGCCTATGCCAATGGCCGGGAGAGCACACCGAGCTACTGGACGACGGCAGCCAAGGCCTTGAATGACTGGACAGGTGGCGATTCCGTGAAGCCCGGTGCGGCCAACCTGTCGCCCGAGCAACTGGCCTACCTGCTGAAGGGCTATGTGATGCCCGGTATCACCCAGACGGTCGACAAGGTGGCGGGCCAGGCCATGAGCCGCAAGGACACGCCCATCGACCAGATCGTCGGCGTGTCCAAGTTCTTCGGCACGATCGACGAGAACGAGCGCAGTCGCGCAGCCTTCGAAACCGCCCGCAAGGACCGGGAGAAGGCGGAGCAATATTCAAGATACTTTGGTATTGGTGATAGAAAAAAAGCGGCCCAAGTTTTAAAGGACTGGGGGAACGGGGATGAAAAGGTGGGGCGCAAGTTGCTGACGGAAGCCAATGGACTCAAGAAAAACATGAAGGACATTGCGGACGAAAGGAAGTCGGCCTTGGCGTTTGAGCAATCAGAACGCGACAAGCGACTGGCGCGAGCGGACGAGCGCATGCAGCGCACCCAGGCCGTCTACCTGCGTAACCGAGCGGCCCTGGTCGACGCGCCAGATGAGTGACTTTCTGGCGCCGCACCCCATTGACAACCGCACCATACACATCATGCCCGAGACCACTATCGACAGACGCCGTGACGTCCACGAACAGCGCTTCGGCCGCATCGAGGGGAAACTCGATGACATCGGCCAGTCGCTGCTGATCCTCGCTCGCATTGATGAGAGGAATGTGAACATCGCTGACAACCTGGTCAAGGTAATCGATACCCAAGGCTTGCACGCCAGCCGACTGGCCGCCATTGAGCGGTCCATCCCCAACGAACTGGACAAGCGCCTGGGCACGATTGAGCAAGTAATGCCGGGGCTCAAGGAAACGAGAGGTTATGTGATGGGCGGCATCGTGGCCGGCGTCGGGATGATCTGCATCGCTGTGGTGGCCTTGGTGCTGCGGTGACATGTGGGCCTGGATCGTCGATCTCTGGCGATCCTGGCAAGAGCCTTTTGACTGGGCATCGAGCGACAGCGACTTTCCCGGCGACATGGAATGCCCCGACACACAGCCGACCAGCCCGGGGTGCGCTGGATAGCGATGGGAGCCGACCATGAAAGCGCTGTTCATCCTCCTGCTCTGCACCGCCTGCGCCGCCGTTGAAATGGACGGCAACACCATCAAGATCGATGCAGCAGAGACCAAGAAATGTGCGGCTGAAGGCGGATGCGTGGTGATGACCGTCGATGTGCTGCGCCGGCTGCTGGACAAGCTCAAGACTTGCGGGAGGGATTGGACATGACGTTTGACGAGGCTTTCGAGCGCCTAATTGGCCATGAGGGCGGGTACAACAACGACCCGCGCGACCCGGGCGGCGAGACGAAATTCGGCATTTCCCGGCGCCAGTACCCCGGCGAGATCATCCGAACCATGACCCTGGAGCGCGCCAAGTCGATCTACCTGCGCGACTACTGGGGCCCGGCCGGGTGCGACACGGTTCCTGATGCCGTGAAGTTTGACCTGTTCGACATGGCGGTCAATTCAGGCGTGGAGCGCGCCGTGCAGACCCTGCAGCGCGCGGTGGGCGTGGACGATGACGGGAAGCTCGGACCGATCACCCTGCAGGCCGTGGCGTCCATGCCGGGCCTGCGCTTCGTGGCGCGGTTCAATGGCTACCGGCTGCAGTTCATGTCCACGCTGTCGACCTGGCCGGCGTTCGGGCGGGGGTGGGCGAATCGAATTGCCAAAAACCTGATCGAGGCCTGACATGGACCCCATAACCATCGCCCTGGCCCTGGCCGGTCAGTTCGCCCCCAGCATCATCAAGCACTTCACCAACAGCGAAACTGCGGGCGCCGTAGCCGCCCAAGTGATCGACATTGCCAAGACCGTGACGGGCAAGGGCGAGCCCACGGAGGCGCTGGAATCGCTGCGTGCTGATCCTGCCCTGGCGCTGCAGTTCAAGACTGCCGTGCTGGCGGCCGAGGTGGATCTGGACAAGGCCTATCTGCTGGACCGCCAAGACGCACGCGACCGGGATGTGAAGCTGGCCGAGGCTGGCATGCGCAACCGGCGCGCGGATTACATGGTGCTGCTCGATGTGATCGGGCTGATTTCCTGCCTGGCGGTGCTGATCCTTGCCAAGCCGCTACCCGGCGAAGTGGTGGGCCTGCTGTCGACCATCGCCGGGATTTTCGGACTGTGCTTGCGGGACGCGCACCAGTTCGAGTTCGGGTCGAGCCGGTCGAGCCAGACCAAGGATGTGACGATTTCTAACCTGGCGAAGTAGGGCGGCGCTCCAGCCAAATAGCGATAATGTCTGATATTGCTGTTTCTGAATTTCCGTAGCGCTACGGGAGTACAGTCAAAAACTATAGCAAGAAACCTAGTGTTTAAGCACCTGCCCGTAGCTCAGTCGGATAGAGCATCAGCCTTCTAAGGTGGGCAAGGAATCTAGCATTCATGCGGGTTGCAGCCCGTTTCCTGCTACGCTTTCCTGTATATTCAATCAGCCTTTTGACCCATTGAAACCGTCGCGCAAATGGCGGTTTCGTAGCACGTTTACCTGGTCGGCCCGACCAGTTTGCCGCGCCGCAGGTAGTGCCGCTGGGTTGTGCTGACGTTGGCGTGGCCCAGCAGATTGGCCGCCGCCTGGTCGCCATGGTCGTCCGCCGTGTCGTCCGCTGCCTTGGCCCGCAGGTCGTAGAACCAGAACTTGCGGATCTCGGCCGCCAATGCCGGGTTGGCGATCGCCGCGGCCTCCCGCGCTTCCTGGAAGTTGGAGCGCAGCGTCTGCTTGGTCAACGCCATGCCGTGAGCATTCACGGCC
>JBGSBQ010000593.1:0-2995 GCA_041730475.1 Sphingomonadaceae bacterium | reverse complement strand
CTTTAAAAAACCCCGACAGTTGGCATCCAACTGTCGGGGTTCAGTTCACACTGCCCGCGCTGCTTGGCGAACCCAGCCGCTTCAGTCGGCGGCTTGCTCCGCCGTCTCGGCCGGCCAGTCGCGGATGTAAGCCTTCAGCATACGGTTCTCAAAGCTCTGCGCTTCCAGCACCGCGCGCGCCACGTCATAGAACGAAATCACGCCCAAAATGGTCTTCGCATTCATCACCGGCAGGTAGCGGGCGTGCTTCTCCAGCATGATGCGGCGCACTTCATTGACGTCGGTATCCGGCGTCACGGTAATGGGATGGTCATCCATGTGCTTGCGCACGGTCCCGGCCCCGACGGCGCCGTTATTCTGATGCACCGCCTTCAGCACTTCGCGGAAGGTCAGCATGCCGACCAGGTCACCGTACTCCATCACCACCAGCGAACCAATGTCCTTCTCGGCCATCGTATCAGCGGCATCGGCCAGCGGCTGGTCGGGCGTGATGGTGTAAAGGATGTTGCCTTTAACCTGAAGAATTTCGGAAACTTTCATTTTGGGCCGTCCTGTTCGCTGAGCGCTGTGGAAACGCAGTATAAGTTATGGGGCTGATGAATAAGTTTTATATTTGGAGCCTTGTAGCGAATGTAGCCTAAGCCCAGTAAAAAATCCAGCCTTGCGAATAACCAAAACGCAACATTTTTTACCCCCTGTTGTTCGCGTGTGATTCGGGGTAGCATCGCGCCACACCCATCACTATAACGAGACACCATGAGCGGTCCCCGCTATCCCGGCTTCGATACCCTGTCGCTGCACGCCGGCGCGACGCCCGATCCCAGCACCGGCGCGCGCGCCACGCCGGTGTATTTCACCTCGTCGTTCGCCTTCAAGGATTCCGAGCACGCCGCCTCGCTGTTCAATATGGAGCGCGGCGGCCATGTGTATTCGCGCATCTCGAATCCGACCAACGCCGTGCTGGAAGAACGCATCGCCGCACTGGAAGGCGGCGTGGCCGGCATAGCTACCGCCAGCGGGCAAGCGGCCATGCACCTCGGACTGGTCACCATCGCCGGCGCCGGATCGCACATCGTCGCCTCGCGCGCGCTGTACGGTGGCTCGCACAATATGCTGGCCTACACGCTGAAACGCTTCGGCATCGAGACCACCTTCGTCGACCCGCGCGACCTCGACGCCTGGCGCGCTGCGATCCGCCCGAATACCAAGCTGCTGTTCGGCGAAACGCTGGGCAACCCCGGCCTCGATGTGCTGAACATACCCGCCATCGCTGCCCTCGCGCATGAACAGCACCTGCCGCTGATGCTCGATTCGACCTTCACCACGCCCTATCTGCTGAAGCCGTTCGAGCACGGCGCCGACCTGCTGTTCCACTCCGCCACCAAATTCCTGTGCGGCCATGGTACCGCCATCGGCGGCCTGCTGGTCGACGGCGGCACGTTCGACTGGCAGCATGCCTATCAGCAGAGCGGCCGCTACGCCGAACTATGCGAACCGTATGAAGGCTTCCACGACATGGTCTTCAGCGAAGAATCCAGTGTGGCGGCGTTTGCGCTGCGGGCCCGGCGCGAGGGCCTGCGCGACTTCGGCGCAGTGATGAGCCCGCACAACGCCTTCGCCATCCTGCAGGGCATCGAAACCCTCAGCCTGCGCATGGAGCGCCACGTCGCCAACACCCGCAAGGTCGTTGACTACCTGCTGGCGCATCCGGCGGTGGCAGCGGTCGCCTATCCCGAACTGCCCTCGCACCCGGATTACGAACTGGCCAAGGTTCTGCTGCCGAAAGGCTGCGGTGCCGTGTTCTCGTTCACGCTGAAAGGCGACCGTACCGCAGGCCGGCGGTTTGTCGACAGCCTGAAAGTATTCTCGCATCTGGCCAACGTCGGCGACGCCAAGTCGCTGGTGATCCATCCGGCATCGACCACCCACTTCCGGGTGCCGGCCGGACAGCTGGCCGCGTCCGGCATCGGCGAAGGCACGATGCGCCTGTCGGTCGGGCTGGAAGATGTGGACGACCTGATCGACGACCTGGCGCGTAGCCTGAAACTGGCGCAGAAGGGAGGCTGAGATGCTGCTAACCATAGAAGGCGTAAGCGCTTATTGCTACACCGGCGGCAAAGCCCACCAGCCCGACCTGCCGACCGCGGTCTTCATCCACGGCGCCCAGAACGACCACTCGGTATGGGCCCTGCAGAGCCGCTATTTTGCCCACCACGGCTTCAATGTGCTGGCGCTCGACCTGCCCGGCCACGGCCGCAGTCAGGGCCCTGCCAAGGCCAGCGTCGAAGCGCTGGCTGACTGGGTACTGGCCGTGCTCGATGCGGCGGGCGTGCAGAGCGCCGCGCTGTTCGGCCACAGCATGGGGGCATTGATCGCTCTCGAAGCCAGCTTCCGCGCACCGCAGCGGGTCAGCCAGCTAGCCATGCTGGGCGCCACCTATCCGATGAAGGTCGCCGATGCGCTGCTGGAGAGCGCCCGCAGCGACGAGGCCAGCGCCATCGATATGGTCAACCTCTGGTCGCATTCAGGCTATGCGCAGGTCAGCCCGGTGCCGGGCATGTCGACCATGGGCACGTCGCGCCGGCTGATGCAGCGCATTTCCCAGCGCAGTCCGGCACTGGTGTTGCATACCGACTTCAGTGCCTGCAACCACTATGCAAACGGTGAAGTCGCCGCACAGGCAGTGCGTTGTCCCACGCTGTTCCTATTCGGCAGCCGCGACCAGATGACGCCACTGCGCTCGACCAAGCTGCTGACCTCGACGATCGCCCACGCCAGCGCCGTGACAGTCGACGCCGGCCACGCATTGATGGCCGAACAGCCGGATGCGGTACTGGACGCCCTGTACGGCTATGCGTGCAAGACCGCACTGGCGCAGCCACCAGCACAGCAAGCGTCCGGCAATCACAGCAACAGTAGCGCGCAACAACCACGTTGACTCAGGCGGCGATGGCCGCCTGCGGCCGGCGCGGCGCCGCCAGATGGTGTCGCGCCG
>JBGSBQ010000592.1:0-2997 GCA_041730475.1 Sphingomonadaceae bacterium | reverse complement strand
CTTGCTGAAAGGTCGGGGCACGCTGGAGCAGCGCCTCGCTGCACAAAACATCAAGGTCAAATGGACCGAATTCCCGGCAGGTCCGGTACTGCTGGAAGGCCTGAATGTCGGTAGCATCGACTTTGGCACCGTGGGTGAAGCGCCGCCGGTGTTTGCACAGGCGGCCGGCGCCAATCTGGTGTATGTCGCCAATGAGCCGCCATCGCCGGCCAGCGAAGCGATCGTGGTACCGAAAGGCTCCAGCGTGCGCAGCCTGGCTGAACTGAAGGGCAAGAAGATCGTGCTGAATAAAGGCTCGAACGTGCACTACCTGCTAGTCAAGGCGCTGGAAAAAGCCGGCATCGATTATAAGGATGTGCAGACCATCTACCTGCCGCCGGCCGATGCGCGCGCCGCCTTCGAGCGTGGCAGCGTGGATGCCTGGGCGATCTGGGACCCGTTCCTGGCTGCCGCCGAAAAGCAACTAGGCGCGCGCGTGCTGGTCGACGGCAAAGGACTGGTCGCCAATCACCAGTTCTATCTGGCGGCCCGTCCCTACGCCGAGAAGCATCCGGAAATCGTCAAAGTAATCATCGAGGAACTGGCCAAGGTGGACGAGTGGGGCGCGAAGAATCAGAAGGAAGTCGCCAACATTCTGGCCGCCCAGACTGGCCTTGATACGGATGTTGTGGCACTGGCGGCCTCGCGCTATGCCTACGGCGTGCAGCCGATCAGCGCCGCCGTGCTGGAACAGCAGCAGAAGGTCGCCGATGCCTTCACCAATCTGAAGCTGATCCCGAAAGCGATCGTCGTCAAGGATGCGCAACTGACCAAGCCGCAGCAAGTGGCGGCCCAATAAAGGAACACCCATGTCACTCAATGTCTTCTGGTTTATCCCGACCCATGGCGACAGCCGCTACCTCGGCACCTCGAAGGGCGCGCGCGCCGTCGATGCCGATTATCTGAAACAGGTCGCCGTGGCGGCCGACACGCTGGGCTATGACGGCGTGCTGCTGCCGACCGGCCGCTCCTGCGAAGATGCGTGGGTGGTGGCATCGTCGCTGATTAGCGTAACGCAGAAACTGAAATTCCTGGTCGCGGTGCGACCGGGCCTGTCGACGCCGGGACTGGCGGTGCGCATGGCAGCGACCTTTGACCGGCTGTCGAACGGGCGCCTGTTGATCAATGTCGTCACCGGCGGCGATCAGGGCGAACTGGAGGCTGATGGCCTGTTTGCCGATCACGCCAAACGCTATGAGATTTCCGATGAATTCATCCGGGTCTGGCGCGCGTCGCTGGCGGGCGAGGGCGGCGAGGCCGGCTATGATTTCGACGGCAAGCATATCAAGGTCAAGGGTGCGCGCACGCTGTACCCGGCGGTGCAGAAGCCGTATCCGCCGCTGTACTTCGGCGGCTCGTCCGAGCCGGCCCACTAACTGGCGGCCGAGCAGATGGACGTGTATCTCACCTGGGGCGAGCCGCCGGCCGCCGTGGCCGAGAAGATCGCCGACATCCGCGCCCGCGCCGCCAAGCATGGCCGCACGCTGCGCTTCGGCATTCGCCTGCACGTGATCGTGCGCGAAACCAATGAAGCGGCGTGGCGCGCCGCCGATGAACTGATCAGCCATCTCGATGATGAGGTGATCGCCAAGGCACAGGCAGCTTTCGGCAAGATGGACTCGGTCGGCCAGCAACGCATGGCTGCGCTGCACGGCGGCCGGCGCGACAAGCTGGAAGTGTCGCCCAATCTGTGGGCCGGTGTGGGGCTGGTGCGCGGCGGTGCCGGTACGGCGCTGGTGGGCGACGCCGCAACGGTGGCGGCGCGCATGCAGGAATATGCCGACCTTGGCATCGATACCTTCATCCTGTCCGGCTATCCGCATCTGGAAGAATCGTACCGCTTCGCTGAGCTGGTGTTCCCGCTGCTGGGCAAGGGCAAGGCGGTGGGCGAACAGTCGTTGAGCGGGCCGTTCGGCGAAGTCATGGCCAGTAATATCGTGCCGAGCGCCCCGAAGAAGGCGGCCTGAGATGAGTCGTCCTGCAAGTAGCAATGCTGTGCTCAGCAATCCGGCCGCCGGTTCTGCGCGCGCGGCCGGGCAGAACGCGCTGGCGCCGTGGATCTTGCCGCTGCTGCTGATCGGCGTGTGGCAGGTGTCGGCGCAAACGGGCTGGCTGTCGAGCCGCGTGCTGCCAGCGCCGTCGGCCGTGCTGCAGGCGTTCTGGACGCTGGCGGTGTCGGGCGAATTGTGGGTGCACCTGCGCACCAGCTTGTGGCGCGCGCTGTCCGGCTTCGCCATTGGCGCCGGTGCTGGGCTGCTGCTGGGTCTGCTGACGGGCAGCTTCCGCCGCGCTGAGACGTTGCTCGACACCACGCTGCAAATGATCCGCAACATTCCGGCGCTGGCGCTGATTCCGCTGGTGATACTGTGGTTCGGCATCGATGAAACGGCCAAGCTGTTCCTGCTGGCGGTGGGCGTGTTTTTCCCGGTGTACCTGAATACCTTCCACGGTATCCGCTCGGCCGATGCCGGCTTGATTGAAATGGCGCGCAGCTACGGCCTGTCGGGCTGGCCGCTGTACCGTGACGTGATCCTGCCGGCAGCACTGCCATCAATTCTGGTTGGCGTGCGGTTTTCGCTGGGGCTGGTGTGGGTGCTGCTGATTGTGGCCGAGACCATCTCGGCCCAGGCCGGCATCGGCTATATGACGATGAATGCGCGGGAATTCCTGCAGACCGACGTGGTACTGGTCGGGATATTGTTGTATGCCCTGCTGGGCAAGCTGGCCGACCTGCTGTCGCGCGCACTGGAGAATCATTTCCTGCGCTGGCATCCTGCCTACCGCTAGTCCTCGATTCCACAAAGGTTACCCATGCAATTAGCTTTCGATGTACTGACCACGGTGAATGAACTGCCGCCACTGGCGCGCAGCGCTGAGATGGCGGCGCCGGCGCCCGCGCAACGCCACCGCGTGCCCATTCAGCATGACGGCGGCAGCAAAAACTACGGCAGCCCCCCC
>JBGSBQ010000591.1:0-3008 GCA_041730475.1 Sphingomonadaceae bacterium | reverse complement strand
GGATCGAATGCGGCGCCCTCGGACGGCGCTTCGCCGACTTGCTGGAATTGCACCTGATCGGCCAGCCGCGCCAGAAACGGACCCCACTGCTGCCATTCCAGTCGCGGCGTCGGCAATTTGGCAAACCGGGCATAGCCGAGGATGAAATTTTCCAGATGGCGGGTACGTTCTTCGATGGTGGCCAGGATTTGCGGCAGCCGCTCGGTCTGGCCCCGGCGCACCAGCTCGGCCCCCGAATGGGCCAGCGAGGTCAGCGGCGCTAACGAGTTGTTCAGCTCATGGCTGATGACGCGGATGACTTTCTTCCACGTCTGTACCTCCTGCCGCCGCAGTTCCAGCGTCAGCTGTCGTAACAGCAGCAGTTCGTGCTTGCGGCCGTTCAGGCTGAAGCTGCGCCGGGCCAGATGGAACACTTCTTCTTCATCATCGCTGCCGTCGGCCGCACTGGTAGTGAACAGTCCGTCGCCGCCGCGTGCCAGTGCCTCCCGCAGCGCTGGTGTGGCCTGCTCCAGCAGCGCGTCGAGGCGGTGGCCCTCCAGCCGCCGGCCCTGATATAGCAACTGGCGCGCCGCGATATTGGCATACACGATGGGGCCGTTCTCGCTGACCAGCAGCATCGCCACCGGTGTGTTCTGGACCATGGTGTCGAGCAGCAGTTCGCGCTGCACCAGATCAAGGCGCTGCTGGCGCAGCACGTCGCCGAGCGCATTGTGGGCCGCCACCAGATCGCTGAGTTCATCGTTTTGCGGCCAGTGCAGGCTAAAACTGAAGTCGCCGTCGCGGTAGCTGGTGACGGTGCCGGTCAGTGCGCGGAACAGTGACAGCATCGCTTCGAGCTGGGCCCGGATGGTGATGATGGACAGCGGCAGCACGCACAGCAGGCAGACTGCCAGCACCAGGCCCGGATGGCTGGGGAACACTTGGGTCAGCGCCAGCGCGATCAGGATGCCGAGCGTCAGCAGTGTGCCTATCAGGGCGGTCCAGCGCGTCAGCAGCGACAGGCGCAGGCGCGGCCGGCCTTGGTGCTCGCTGGCCATCAGGGCCGCACGATGCCGAGCCGCTCCATGCGGCGGTACAGGGCCTGTCGCGACAGTCCCAGCTCGGCAGCGGCCTGCGCCACCACGCCGCCGGCGCGGCTGAGCGCCAGACCGATGGCGTCGCGGTCCGGTTCTGCGTCGGGCGCCAGCGCGGCCGGGGCGGCGGGCAAACCGAGGTCGGCTACCTTGATGACCTCGCTGGCCGCCAGCAGGCTGGCGCGCGCCATGACGTTTTTCAGTTCCCGTACATTGCCCGGCCATGGGTGCGCCAGCAGTGCCGCCTGTGCCCCCGCGTGCAGCGTCTTGCCGGCGCCGAGGAAGTGCTGTGCCAATGGCAGGATGTCGGCCGGGCGCGCGCTCAGCGGCGGCAGCCGCAGCTCGATCACATTAAGGCGGTAAAACAGGTCTTCGCGGAAGTTGCCGGCCCGTATCATGGCTGGCAGGTCGGCATTGGTGGCGCTGATCACGCGCACTTTGACTTGCCGCTCGCGGTTCGAGCCGAGCCGCTCGAAGCGGCCGGTTTCCAGTACCCGCAGCAGTTTCATCTGGCCAGCCAGCGGCAGGTTGCCGATTTCGTCGAGGAACAGGGTGCCGCCATCGGCCGCCTCGAACTTGCCTTCGCGCGCCTTGGAGGCGCCAGTGTAGGCGCCAGCGTCGGCGCCGAACAGTTCCGCCTCGATCAGTTCGGCCGGCAGCGCGCCGCAATTGAGCACCACGAAGGGGCCGTCGCGCACAGCGGAATTGGCCTGGATGATGGCGGCGATGCCTTCCTTGCCGGTGCCGTTCGGGCCGCTGATCAGCACCGGTACATCGGCCCGCGCCACCTGACAGGCCAGATGCACGACGCGTTCGGTGGCCGGGTCTTGCCACACCATGCCGCGCAGGTCGTAGCCGCGTTCGAGGTCGCGCCGCTGGCGCTGCTCGGCCTGCAGGCGCTGTTGCAGTGCGCGCTTGGTCTGGCCCAGTTCGATCAGGTTGTGGACGCTGGCGATCAGGCGGTTGTCATCCCATGGCTTGGCCAGATAATCGGCCGCACCGGATTTGATCAGGTCGACGGCTGCATCCAGATGGGTCCAGGCGGTCAGCAGGATGACCGGCAGCTCCGGGTGCTGGGCGCGGATGGCGCGGAACAGCGCCGTACCTTCCTCGCCCGAGGTGGTGTCGGCGCTGAAGTTCATGTCCTGGATTACCAGGTCGATGCGGGTGCCGTGCTGCTGCAGCAGCGCCAGCCCGGCTTGCGGCGACGCGGCCCGCAGCGCGTCGATGTCGTGCAGTGAGAACAGCACTTCGAGGGCGATCGCGACGGCGGCGTTGTCGTCAATTATGAGTACAGTAGGCATGGCGGTAGCATAACATTGCTGTGCGCTGGCGGGCAGCTCACGCACTGCGTGTCGCCAGCGCGGGCGAGATGCTGGCGGCGCGCCACGCCGGGCCATACACGGCGACGATGCCGAGCGCCCAGAACACGCCGGCGCCGGCCAGCAAGTAGCCGGCCGGCAGGCGCGCCATTTCCAGCTGGCTGACCAGCAGCTGGTTCAGCGCCAGTGCCAGCAGCACCCCGGCCGTCACACCGACGCTGGTGATCATGAGGTTCTCGGTGATGAAGTAGCGCAGGATGTCGACCCGGCGTGCCCCCAGCGCGCGCCGCACCCCGATCTGCTTGCGGCGCTGCGTGACCCACAGGCTGGCCATGCCGACGATGCCACTGGCCGTGATCAGGAGTAGCAGCACGCTGACGGTGACCAGCATCCAGGCCAGTGCCTGATCGGCACGGTAGCGGTCGCGCCGGAATTCGCTGATGGTTTTCAGTTTCACGATGACCGGCGTCGCCGAGGCGCTGCGCACGGCCGCCTCGCTTTCCTTCATGACCCGCTGCAACTGGCCCGCTTCGGCGCGCAGCGTGTAGGTGGTGACATCTTCGCCCGTCAGGCGGGCCGGCAGGATGATCGAATAGTCGGCCTGTTCACTGAT
>JBGSBQ010000590.1:0-3008 GCA_041730475.1 Sphingomonadaceae bacterium | reverse complement strand
AGCGCCTCGGCCGCCGCCGCCGCCTGCTCGACCAGCGCCGCATTCTGCTGCGTCACCTGATCCATCTGTTCGACCGCCATATTGATGTGTTCGATGCCCGTGCTTTGTTCCGCGCTGGCCTGCGCGATCTGGCCGACAATTTCCCGCACCCGGCCAATGCTGGCCACCATCTCGCGCATGGTCACGCCCGTCTGGTCGACCAGTTTCGCCCCGTTGTCGACCTGGATCACCGAATCGTTGATCAATTGCTTGATGTCCTTGGCCGCGCCGGCCGAGCGCTGCGCCAGGTTGCGCACTTCGCTCGCCACCACGGCAAAGCCGCGTCCTTGCTCGCCGGCCCGGGCCGATTCGACCGCCGCATTCAAGGCCAGGATGTTGGTCTGGAACGCGATCGAATCGATCACGCCGATGATGTCGGCAATTTTTGCCGATGCCGCATTGATCGAGCGCATCGTCACAATCACGCGCTCGACCATTTCACCGCCGGTGCTGGCGATCGCGGCAGCGGTCTGCGCCAGCTGGCTGGCCTGGCTGGCATGACTGGCGTTCTGACGCACGATACAGGTCAGCTGTTCCATCGTGGAAGCGGTTTCTTCCAACGAACTTGCCTGCTGCTCGGTGCGCGAGGACAAATCCTGGTTGCCGACCGCGATCTGGCCCGACGCGGCCGCAATCGCCTCGGTTCCGGCCCGCACCCGGCACACAATGCTCAGCAGGCTGGCATTCATGTCCTTCAGCGCCCGCATCATTTGCCCCGTCTCATCGCGACAGCCGACCTCGACCTCGGCGGTCAGATCGCCGCCCGCCACCTGCTGCGCCAGCCGTACCGCATGCTGCAACGGCCGCGCCACGATGCGCGCCACCCACAGCGCCAGTAACAGGCCCAAAGCTATGTTCAGCAGCAACAGGCCGACGATCCAGGCGCGGGCGCTGACGAAGGCTTGCGTGGCCGCGTCGCTGGCGCTGGCCGCACCCTCCTCGCTATGACGCACCAGCTCGTTCAGACTGGTGGTCAGCGCCTCGTACAGGCGCGCCGATTCGCCACGGGCGATCTCGGCTGCACGGTCCTTGTCCAGCCGGCGCGAGGCCTCGATCATGCGGGTATCCTCGACCAGGAAACGCCCCCACAACGCCAGCGTCGCGCGGTACTGCTCTTGCTGGGCCGGTATGGTCAACAGCGGCGCATAGCGCTCGCCCACGCTGCGCATCGCAGCGCGCGTGTCGGCCATGGTTTGCTCGTAGCGCTGCATGCGTCCCACGTCGCGCGTCAGCATATGGGCCAGCTCCCAGCGCCGGTACTCGCCGAGCTGGCTGCGCAAGGTCAGCGCCATCCGCACACTGGGCAACCAATGCTCGGACAGCGCGGTACTGGTGCGATTGATCATGCCCATCTGCAGCACTGCCACCCCGCCCAGCACCACACTCAAGGACAACACCAGGCAAAAGGACAGTAACAACTTGACGGCGATGCGTAGATTGAAAAACCAACTCATGGAAGACCTCGGCGTGGTGGACAAATCGGTGAGCGCTGGCGCGGCACTGGACTCAGTCGGTGAGCGGCAAGCCATAGCGCGCGTAGAGCTGCGCCAGCGTGCCATCGCGGCGCAGCTCGGCATACGCCTTGCGCCACTGCAGCAGTTCGGCGGCGGGCATGCTGGCACTGGCCAGCACGTACAGGTTGGCAGCGCTGACTTTGGCCCCGCGCACCAGCAGTTCGTGACCGATCCCGGCTTCCAGCGCGACGAAGCGTGCGCCGTGCCAGGTCGAGATCCAGCCGTCGAGGCGGCCGTGCCGCAGCATCCTGGCGCAGACCTCCTGAGTCGACTTGTTACGGATGTTGGTAAAGCCCAGGCTGCGGGCGATTTTCTCGCCTTCCGAGCCGCGCAGCACGCCGATTGCCGGCAACTGGCGCGCGGCCGTCAGCGTACTGGCGTCAGAGCCGGAACCGTGCAAGGTGACCACCACATAATCATCTTTGAGCAACTGCAGCACCGGCTGCAACTGGTGACGCGCCGCGTCTTGCGCACTGGCCGGAAAATAGAAGGTCTCCGGCTGCGGCTGCTTCATCATTTCCTTGAGGCGTGCATGGGGCACCATGTCGACGCTGATGTTGGCATAAATTCGGGCCGCGATGGCCTCGACCACATCGCACATCAGGCCATTTCCCTGCAGGCTGGTGCTCTTGCACAGGAAGCCCGTATCACCGACCACCAGATGGGCGCCGGCCGCCGCACGCGCACCACCCAGCACGAGCAGCGGAAGCAGCAGCACGGCTACGCAGCGATGCCAGTTGCAAATCAATCCCATGGAAAGTCCTGTCGGTACGATGGTTGCGAATAGCTAGCGAAGCATTACGTGTTGTCATCATTTCACGTTTGCTGCGCATAGTCTTGAACGAAACCGCTACGTAACAGGGCCGAAGGAGAGAGGCCGAAGAAATCGACGAAGGTACGCGTCATGTGCGCCGCATCGGCAAAGCCACAGCTGCTGGCCAGCGTCGCCAGGCCGCGGGCGCCGGAAATCTGGCGCACCGCCAGCTTGTAGCGTTGCCACACGACATAGGAGCGCAGCGGCATGCCGATGCTGGCGACAAACATGGAGCTGTTCGCAACAACGGTGGTGGTTTTTACAATCACAATTTGTTCTGGTCAGTAATGACTCCAAACGGTGGTGGTTTACCAACAGGTGAATTATTAGAAGCTATCGAAGCCTCTTTTGGTACTTTTGAAGAGTTCAAAGCTAAATTTGCTAAAGCGGGAGCTACTCAATTTGGTTCAGGATGGGCTTGGTTGTGCGTTCACAAAGGCGGAAAATTAGACGTTTGTGGAACACCAAATCAAGACAATCCATTAATGCCAGAAGTAGGTTGTGGCGGAACTCCAATTCTTGGAATGGATGTTTGGGAACACGCTTACTATTTACACTACCAAAACAGAAGACCCGATTATATTGAAGCTTTCTTCAATGTAATTAATTGGACAGAAGTTACAAGACGTTTTGTTTTAGAC
>JBGSBQ010000589.1:0-3009 GCA_041730475.1 Sphingomonadaceae bacterium | reverse complement strand
CAGATTCATGTCGCGCAGCGCCTTGGCGCATTCGAGTCCGAGCAGGCCGCCGCCGATGACGACACCGGTCTTCGAGCGCTGGCCACATTCCAGCATCGCTTCCAGATCCTCGATGGTGCGGTAGACGAAGCAGTCCTTGCGCTCTTTGCCCGGCAGCGGCGGTACGAAGGGATAGGAGCCGGTGGCGATCACCAGCTTGTCGTAGGACAGCACGTTGCCGTCGGCGATGGTGACCGTCTTCGCCTTCAGATCGATATTGGTGGCGCGGGTGTTCAGGCGCAGCACCATGTCGTCGCGCTCGAAGAAGCCGGGCTTCACCAGCGACAGGTCTTCGGCCGATTTACCGGCAAAGAATTCGGACAGGTGCACGCGGTCATAGGCAGGACGAGGCTCCTCGCACAACACCGTCACTTGCAGACCGGTGGCGCCGCCGTTGGCCAGGCTTTCGAGGAATTTGTGGCCTACCATGCCGTGGCCGATAACGATGATTTTCATGATGCGTTTCCCTTATGCTGCCAGTTTGGAGGCGATGACGGATTCTTCGATGCTGCTGGTGCTGCCAAAGCGGGCAGCCAGCGCGCATAGTGCGGACAGGGCGACCACGATGCCCAGCATGCTCAAGGTTTGCTGGGTGTTGCCCAGCCCTTTCATCAGAAAGCCTGCGGCCACTGCGCCCACGTTGCCACCAGCGCCGATGATGCCGGCCACGCCGCCCAGTGCGCGCTTGTCGATGAAGGGCACCACGGCGTAGGTCGCGCCGCATGCCATGTGGGTGAACAGGCCAAAGAACAGCATCGCGGCGATTGCCAGCACGGCGCTGTCGGCATGGGCAAACATCAGCAGGCCGGCGCCTTCGCCCAGCATCAGCACGAACAGCAGGATGACGCGGTTATTCAGTTTGCCGCCAGCGGCGAATTTGTCCGAAGCCCAGCCGCCCAGTGCGCGGGCAAACAGCGCCAGCAAACCGAAGCTGCCAGCGGCCATGCCGGCCTGTCCCAGCGTCAGGTGGAAGTGATCCACGTAGTAGATGGCGGCGATGTTGTGAATGAAAATCTCGATGCCGAAGCAAGCGCCGTAGGTGACGAACAGCAGCCATACGCGGTAGTTGGAGGCGGCCAGTTTGAAACTGTCCCAACCACCTTTTTTACCGCCTTCAATCGTGATACCTGCGGCGCGCAGTTCGCTGTAGTTCCCTTGCGGGCAGTCCTGCGTGTAGCGGTAGTAGACCCCTGCCATGACGATCATCAGCACGCCCGGCACCACCAGCGCGGCGCGCCAGCCCAGCGTTTCGCTCACGCCCAGCATGACCATGGCGCTCATCAGCAGCGGCATGATGGCTTGTGCTGCACCGCCGCCCGCATTGCCCCAACCGGCGGCAGCGGCATTCGCGGTGCCGACCACTTTCGGCGCGAACATCACCGAAGTGTGGTACTGGGTGATGACGAAGCTGGCGCCCGCCGCGCCGATCCCGAGGCGGAAGATCAGGAAGCTTTCATAGCTCTGGGCGAAGGCCACGCCGATCACCGGAATAGAACCGAGCAGCAGCAGGCCGGTGTAGGTTTTGCGCGGGCCGAAGTGGTCGCACAGCGGCCCAACCACCAGCCGCACCAGAATCGTGATGGCGACGGCGGCGATGTTGATGTTGGCGATCTGTCCCACGCTGAGGCCAAATTCGCCTTTAATGACGGGCATCAGCGGGGCGCAGGCGAACCACGCGAAGAAGCAGACGAAGAACGCCATCCAGGTCAGATGGAAGGTCCGCATCGACGGCGAGGAAAAAGAAAAGAGCTTGATGCTGTCAGCTTTGGAGGCCATGTTTTTATCCCGATCAGAAAACAAAAAGGCGCCCGCGCAACCGGATCGAAATGACCGGGTTGGGCGGACGCCGTTGTCCTGCCAGCCCGTCGTTGGGCCAGCGTATGTTTGGGGAGGATCGCCGTTGATCCTCTACCGTATTCAATGCAGGAACCGTGCCAATTGCAGCGGTGCCGGGCTACAGGGGGAATGCGAGGTTTATAGTTACTGCCAGTAAATCAACCAGCTGCTTGTTGCCATGTTGCGGTGCACTGCTGCACGCTCGCGGTGCACGCTGACGGTGCAGCGTCGAGGAATTGCTGCCACTCGTCAGCGCAGCGCACCACGTCGCCGATGACGATGATGCTGGGGCTACCCAGACCGCTGGCGTGCAGCGCCTCGGGCAGCTGCTCCAGTGTGGTCAAGAGCTGCCGCTGGCTGGCACGGGTGGCCGACTGCACCACCGCCACCGGAGTAGTGGGCAACGCGCCTCCAGCCAGCAAGCCAGCCTGAATCGACTCGCAGCGCGCCACGCCCATATAAATCACCAGCGTCAGGCCACTCTGGGCCAGCGCCTGCCAGTTCGGCTCTGATGCGGCATCCTTGCCATGACCGGTGACGAACACCACACCCTGACTATGAGCCCGATGCGTCAGCGGCACCCCGATGCTGGACGGCGCCGCCAGCCCGCTGCTGATGCCCGGCACCACCTCAACGCTGATGCCCTGCGCGCGCAGCGTGGCGCGTTCCTCGCCGCCACGGCCGAACATATACGGATCACCGCCCTTCAGCCGCACCACATGATGACCGGCGCGGGCTTCGGCCACCATCAGCCGTTCGATGAATTCCTGCGGCGTGGAGGCGCAGCCACCGCGCTTGCCTACCTGGATCACCCGCGCCGACGCTGGCGCATAAGCCAGTATCTCAGGGTTGACCAGATCGTCGATCAGTACCACGCTGGCGCGCTCAATGGCGCGCACCGCCTTGAGCGTCAACAGTTCTGGGTCGCCGGGACCGGCGCCTACTAAGGTAACGCTGCCTTGCTGTTGCATGATGTACTCCCCGAGGTCAGGCCGCTGCTGCCAGTGCGGTGCTGACCATATCGTCAATTTCAGTGGTGATGGTCGACAGCACGCCGGCCACCACGGCAAATTCCCGTCCCGCATGGCCGGCGCGGGCCGCCACCACGCGGGCGTTAAACGCCACCATCTTGGC
>JBGSBQ010000588.1:0-3015 GCA_041730475.1 Sphingomonadaceae bacterium | reverse complement strand
TAGCGTAAGAAGGATGTCTTAAATAATTATTAGTCATCGTTTCATTATATCCTAATCTATTTCTCCAAACTAAAGTATCTGGCGAAGCACCTTCATGTCAGACCCGCCGGGTCTGACCCCGGCTTTGCGTCGGTGGGGTTTGCCAGCTGATCGGCGCCTTAACTGAACTGCATTACTGCCGAGGCAGCGTTTTGCTCGAAGCAGCGCGGGTCTTAGTTACGGACGACGCGCTTGTATTCGTTGGTGCGGGTGTCGATTTCGATGGTGTCATCTTGCGACACGAACAGCGGCACCATGACGATGTGCTGTTTCGATTCGATCGCGTTTTCGATCTTGGCTTCTTTCAGGACGTTGCCCGAAGTGTTGCCTTTGACCGCTGGTTCCGAGTAGGCGACCAGACGTGCGATGGTGGTTGGCAGTTCTACCGAGATGGCTTTACCGTCGTAGAACACGGCTTCGCATTCCATGCCGTCTTTCAGGTAGTTCAGCGCGTCGCCCAGGTTTTCTTCTTCGATTTCGTACTGGTTGTACTCGGCGTCCATGAACACGTACAGTGGGTCAGCGAAGTACGAATAGGTCACTGGCTTCTTGTCCAGCACAACGACGTCGAACTTGTCGTCACCGCGGAACACGTTTTCCAGCGGGCTGTTGGTCAGCAGGTTCTTCATCTTCCACTTGTAGGTGAAGCCCGTGCGGCTCGAGCCATTGACGTCGGAACGCAGGACGATGAAAGGCTTGGCGTCAACCATGATGATGTTGCCAACACGAATTTCTTTTGCAGGTTTCATAGGGAGTGGTCGTAAAAATTAAGTTGCAATAAAAATCATCTGCTGCTCTGGCCCTAACGCCGCAAGCTACGTTTGATCAGGTAAATAATACCGGGGAAAGTAACCGGGCATTATACCCGAGTTTCCCCATTCTTTGCCTTCACGGCGGCGGAAAACTTCAGTAAATTGGTACTCAGATCGCCCAGCGCCAGCATTTCTTGCTGCCAGTCGGTGGCGCGCGCGGTGATTGCCGCACACTCGGATTGCAGCGCGGACCAGCAGCTCGCGCTGTCGACGCGGTCGTCGGCGCCATTCCAGTGCAGCATGAAACGCTGCAATGCGGGCAAGGTCGCCGCATAGCGCTGCAAAAAGGCGCGCAGTTTCTTGTGGTGCAGGTTTTCGTCCTGCGGATAGATGTGCCAGATGAACGGCCGCCCCGCCCACTGCGCCCGCACAAACGAGTCTTCGCCGCGCACGAAGTTGGCATCACAGGCCCACAGCAGACGGTCGTAATCGGCTTGCGGCACGAAAGGCAGCACGCGCACGGTCAGCGCGCCCTGCGTGTGCACGGCGCCTGCCACGGCAGGCGCGCCGAGGAATTCCTGCAGCGCAGTGCTGGCCACGCCTTCCGGCACCAGGCAAGTCACCGGCTGGCCCGCCCCGCCCTGCTGCCAGGCCGCGAACAAGGTCGCCACCGGCGCGTGCGGATAACAGAACAGTGAAACTTTCAGTGCCGCCATCTCTTGCGGCGTGACGCCCAGCTGACTCAGGAAGGCGCTGGCAGCCACTGGATCGGACTGAAACTGGCGCCGCTGCTGCTCCAGCCCGGCCTCCAGCAGCAGGCCGCCAGTGTTGGCGGTAAAGCCGGGGAAGAAGAAATGCTTGGTCAGCGGGAGTTGCGGGTGGGACGATGGCAAGGTATGACAGCCCTCCACCCACTCCTCGGCCGTCAAGCCCTCGAGGTTCAGCCACACCGGGCGCGGCGCGCAAGCGGCCATGGCGCGGATATAGCCAGGCGGAATGTCGACGGCAAAAAATTCGATGACGATGTCGGCCACGTCGGCGGCGCTGTAGTCGCCGTCCTGATCGCGCCAGTGGCGCACGGTGACGCCAGCGATCTGCTGCTGCACGGCGTCGACCTCCACTTGCGGGCACAGGCGCCGGAAGCTCGGCAAATCATCCACATACAGCGTGACGGCGACGCCATGCTCGTGCTGCAACTGGCGTGCCAGACGCCAGCAGATGCCGATATCGCCAAAGTTGTCGATGACGCGGCAGAACAGATCCAGACGCAGCGCGCTCATGCTGCCGCCCATTCGGCAGCATGCAAGCTCAGCGTGCGATTCACGGGACCGGCCAGACAGGCAGTGATGGCGGCATGATCCTCCCCGACGCCATTCCATGTGGCGCTGGCGGTGCGCAAGGTGTGGGCCGCGTGCGGCGGCAGGCCGGCGCTGTAGCGCTCGACATAAGCCGCAGCTTGCGCCGGCGTACCGGCCTGCCACAGGAACGGACGGGCAGCAGCTTCGGCATGCGCCAAGTCGCCGCTGAAGAAATTAAAGTCGCAGCACCACAGCAAGCGCTGCGCGCCGGCGGTATCCAGTTCCGGCAGCAGATGGACGGTCAGGCCGCCGCGCGTGGCGCCGGCAGCCACCGCGGCCAGACTGGCGGGCAACAGGAACAAGGTCGGCGTCGCGGCCGGCTGCAACAGGGCAAACAATTCGGCCAGCGGCGGCTGCGCCAGAGCGGGGTCGGCATGCAACGACAGTTTGCGGGCATACGCCATGCCGCTGACATCCACACCCAGACTGGCGAGGAAGGCGGCCTGCTCGGCACGGTTTTGCTGGAAGGCGCGACGGGCGCGCAAGGAAGAAGTGTCGGACATGGTCAGCCTACAAAGCGGCGTAAAAAAAGCCGCACATGGCGGCTGATTTTATGGCGTCCCCAGGGGGATTCGAACCCCCGTACTCACCGTGAAAGGGTGATGTCCTAGGCCTCTAGACGATGGGGACCTGATGGACTTGCGGTTACTACTTGCTAGCAAAATCCTGGCGTCCCCAGGGGGATTCGAACCCCCGTACTCACCGTGAAAGGGTGATGTCCTAGGCCTCTAGACGATGGGGACTTTGCGTGGCGCGAATTATAGCCCAGCTTTCGCACACAAATCAAGAAAAAACAGCACAGATTATCTTCAAAACAACATTGCAACACCGGGGTCAGGTCTGCCAATCGGACAAAAATTGCATTG
>JBGSBQ010000587.1:0-3016 GCA_041730475.1 Sphingomonadaceae bacterium | reverse complement strand
CGAGCACGATAGCTTCGCCCAGCGTCATGAGCACCTTGGTAATCGACGCTTTTACCACCGGAGTGATGTCGTAGGGGAGGTCGTAGGTGATATTGCTCGGCTCGAAGTCGACGGACACGTGCATCACGGTAGCGGGCGTGCCAGGTAGTTCGATGCATTTCTATTTGCATTCGTCGATGGAACGGAGCACCGTCCAGCCAGCTATGACGCGGATAGGAATCAACGGCTTCGGCCGTATGGGCCGGCTCGCCCTGCGCGCCGCCTGGGACCGCGACGACGTCGAGGTCGTCCACGTCAACGACGATAGGGCGCACTGTATTCACACCGCTCGACGGTGCTGCATGCTTACGGCTCGGCGATGCCGAATGCACTGAATGTCAGTTCGCACGATACGGTAATGCCAGTGGTGCCTATGTTCCACGTCAACGCCTGCGGCTTGCCATATTCGGTGCCGCTGTCGGGCGCCAAGATGGTGTTCCCGGGCGCCGCGCTGGATGGCAAATCGGTCTATGAGCTGTTTGAAAGCGAGCGCGTGACGTTCTCGGCCGGGGTGCCGACCGTGTGGCTGGGCCTGATTAACTATGCGTTGCAGAACAAGTTGAAATTCTCGACGTTCCGGCGCACGGTGATCGGTGGTTCAGCCTGCCCGCCGGCGATGATGAATACGCTGATCGATGAATTCGATGTCGAGGTGATCCACGGCTGGGGCATGACGGAAATGTCGCCTTTGGGCACCACCGGTGGCCTGCTTAGCAAGCATCTGCAACTGCCTAAGGCCGAACAGCGCAAGATCCTGCAGAAGCAGGGTCATGCAATCTACGGTGTCGACATGAAGATCGTCGATGATGACGGCAAGGAACTGCCGTGGGATGGTGTGGCGTACGGCCATCTGATGGTGCGTGGCCCGTGGATCGTGGCACGCTACTTCAAGGACGAGGGCGGCGATGTGCTGCAAGATGGCTGGTTCCCGACCGGGGACGTGGCCACCATCGATGCCGACGGCTATATGCAGATCACCGACCGTAGCAAGGACGTCATCAAGTCCGGCGGCGAATGGATAGGCACGATCGATCTGGAAAATATTGCGATGGCCCACCCGGCCGTGATGCAGGCCGCCTGCATCGGCGTGTTCCATCCGAAATGGGATGAGCGGCCGCTGCTGGTGGTGGTGCGCCGTCCGGGCCAGGACGTCAGCCGCGAAGCGATGCTGGCCTGGTTCGAAGGCAAGATCGCCAAATGGTGGTTGCCGGACGACGTGGTGTTCACCGAGGCGCTGCCGGTGGGCGGCACCGGCAAGATTCAGAAGAACAAGTTGCGCGAGCAGTACAAGGACTATCAACTGCCCGCGGGCTGATTTACTTGATGGCGCCGAACACCTTGCCGATCAGCTTGCTGCCCGCTCCCAGCGGGTCGGCGCGGATGGCCTTTTCTTCCTCGCCGATCATGGTATACAAGCCATCCAGGGCGCGTTGCGTCACATAGCCCTCAACGGTGGACTGGTCCTTGGCCAGCGCCCCCAGCTTGGGCACCAGCGCGATGGTGTTGTTGTACTTGCTGGCCAGGTCGGAACGGTCGGTGACCTTTTTGACGATGGGCAAGAACTGCTGCGCCAGTTTGGTCGAGGTCTTGCTGCGGAAAAATTCCGTGACCGATGTGTCGCCGCCGGTCAGGATATTCTTGGCATCGGTCACCGTCATCGATTTGACGGCATCCAGCAACAAAGGCTTGGCCAGCGGCACGGCGGCTTCGGCGGCATGGTTCATTTGCAGCACCAGATCGTCGAGCTGCTGGCCCTTGCCCGTCATCTTCAGCAAGGGACGGACCTGTTCCAGGATTTTGGGCAGCGGAATGCGCACCTTGTCATTGTTCAGGAAGCCGTTCTCGACGCCCAGTCCGGACACGGCGGCCAGTGCGCCCTGATTCAGCGCCGCTTTCAGAGCGCCGGACGCATCCTGATTGCTGAGATCGGACAACGATAAAGAGTAGGCGCTGCCAGCCAGCAGGCACAGTGGCAGGAGCAGGGTAGAGCGGCGTGACAGCAACATGGTAACCTCGGTGACGATCAGAGAGTGATCCGTACGCAGCGCAGCGACGGTTGCCGTATTGTACACAGCGGCACGGAGCTCGCGTGCCTGTCGTACCCCGCTTGCGGCCCCTGAAAAAAATAATACGATCGTTCTTTTATGCGGTATAGTAAAGTCTTGCTGCGATTCCCACCCCATACAACTAGGAAGAGACATGAGCGCTGAATACCAAGTCCAAGGCACCGTTGCCGTGATCACGCTGAACAATCCACCGGTCAACGGACTGGGCCTGGCTACCCGCGCGGCGGCGGTTGCCGGCATCAAGCAAGCGCTGGCCGATGACGCGATCAAGGCCATCGTCATCACCGGCGCTGGCAAAGCCTTTTCGGGTGGTGCCGATATCAAAGAATTCAATACGCCCGCCGCGCTGGCCGAACCCAGCCTGGCGACCCTGATTGCTACGGCGGAAGGTTCCAGCAAGCCGGTGGTGGCTGCGATCCATACCGTGTGCATGGGTGGCGGGCTGGAACTGGCGCTCGGCTGCCATTACCGCGTCGCCTTGCCGGGCGCCCAGATTGCGCTGCCGGAAGTAAAACTGGGGCTGCTGCCCGGTGCAGGGGGCACGCAGCGCCTGCCGCGCGTGCTGGGACTGGAAATGGCGCTGAACATGATCGTGTCCGGCACCCCGGTGGCGTCCGAGAAGCTGGCCAAGACCGCGCTGTTCGATGAACTGTTTGTCGCCGACACGGAGCTGTTGCCTGCAGCGTTAGCCTTTGCCAACAAGGTGGCCGACCTGCGTCCGCTGCCGAAAGTGCGCGACCGCAAGGTTGACTACCCGAATCACGAAGCCTTCCTGCAATTCTCGCGCAACACCGTAAAGGCCATGTCGGGTCCGTTCCCGGCGCCTCTGGAGTGCGTCGAGACGGTGGCCGCTGCGGTCACGATGAAGTTCGATGATGGCGTCAAGTTCGAGCGTGAGCGCTTCATGCATC
>JBGSBQ010000586.1:0-3017 GCA_041730475.1 Sphingomonadaceae bacterium | reverse complement strand
CCGCCACCGTTGACGGCGACGCGGCGGACTGGGGGCGTAGGGGTAAGACCAGACAGCATGAATTTTTTCCGAAACAATTTTTATGGCGCATACTATAAGCTATCGCCATAACAACAGGAGATTTTATGGGAGCGCTCTTCTGGCTCAAACGTTATTTGCTGGCGGCGCTGCCGCTGTTTTTGATCTTGGCCTCAGTGGAGTACTACAAGGGGTCGACGTCGCAGGACGACTATCTGAGCGCCGCAGCGTGGGCCCTGATCGCGGCCGGCGGCTTCACCTGGTCGGGTTTCCGCCGCTACCAGCGCAATCAGGCCTGCGCCCTATGCGACAACCTCGCCGACAAACACCCGAAACAGCGCTAGTGTGTCAGCCGCCAGTGACAGGCGGGAAGAATGCGACCTCGGCGCCGTCGGCCAGCGCCGTGTCGGCGTCACACATGACCTGATTGCAAGCCATGCGCAAGGCACTGCTGCCCAGCGCCTGCTGCCACGCGCCACCGCGCGCTGCCAGTTGGGCGCGCAACTGGCCTACCGTGGTGACGCCGTCGGCGACGCCGACCTGCTCTGACCCGCTGCCCACGGCTTCGCGCACGCTGGCAAAAAATTTGACGTTAATCTTCATCAGTACAATAACTCGCTAAACGGTATAAACCGCACCGTATCGCCCGGCGTGATGGACTGGCCCGGCGGATTGTCGATCACGCCATCGCCCCACACCGTCGACGTCAACACCCCGGAACTCTGGTTGCTAAACAGCTCCAGCCCGCCCGCATCGTTGATGCGCGCACGCAGAAACTCGTTGCGGCGGTCCGCCTTGGGCCAACTGAAATCGGCGCGCATCGCGAACGAGCGCGGCGCCAGCGCCTTCGGCTGCTGCACCCCCTGCAGGCGCAAGATGAACGGCCGCACAAACATCAGGAAGGTGATGTAGCTCGATACCGGGTTGCCCGGCAAGCCGACAAAGAAAGCCTGCTGCACTTCGCCAAAAGCCAGCGGCTTGCCCGGCTTGACGGCGATCTGCCACATATTCAACTTGCCCTCGGCCTCGACGGCTGGCTTGATATGGTCTTCCTCGCCGACCGACACGCCGCCCGAGGTGATGAGCAGGTCATGCTGGCCGGCGCAGGCGCGCAGCACCTGACGCGTGGCTTCCAGCGTATCGGGCACGATGCCAAAATCGCTGATCTCGCAATGCAGGTTCTCCAGCAGGCCGCGCAAGGTGAAGCGGTTCGAGTTGTAGATCGCGCCCGGCGCCAGCGGCTCGCCCGGCATCGCCAACTCGTCGCCAGTAAAGAATACGGCTACCCGCAGCTTGCGCTTGACGGGCAACTCGGCCAGCCCGACCGATGCCGCCAGCCCCAGTTCCTGACTGCGCAAACGGGTTCCGGCCGGCAGAATCACGCTGCCGCTGGTGATATCCTCGCCAGCACGGCGGATCCAGTCGCCGGCTGTTGGCACATGCTTGACGCTGACCATGCCATCGGCCGCCTCGCACTGCTCCTGCATGACGACGGCGTCGGCACCTTCCGGTATCAGCGCACCGGTAAAGATGCGGGCCGCCGTGCCGGGCTGCAAAGGCTGGCCGACATGGCCGGCCGGGATCCGCTGCGATACCGTCAGCGTGGCGTTCCCGCTGGCGCAATCGGCGGCGCGCACCGCGTAGCCGTCCATCTGCGTGTTGTCCATGCCCGGCACATTCATGCCGGATACCTGGGCTTCGGCCAGCACGCGGCCATTCGCGGCCAGCGTCGGCAGCAGTTCCACCTCCAGCACCGGCCGCGCAGCGGCAGCCATGAAGGCCAGCGCTTCGGCCACGGACAGCATCGGTTTCGGCTTGTAGTCGCTCATCTCAACCTTCGTTACAGGCCGGTGTTGGCGGCGATGTAGGCTTTCATCTGCTCGACGTCGGTGCTCATGACGACGAACTTCTGCGGCAGGTCTTCGATGTTCTCGAAGCCTGCCGGACGTTCGGCATCCTCACCCAGTGCATCGAGGATGGTTTCGTTGAACTTGGCGGCCAGTGCGGTCTCCAGCACGATCATCGTCACGCCTTTTTCCATGTGTTCGCGCGCGACCTTGATACCGTCGGCGGTATGCGTGTCGATCACGATGCCGTAGTCGTCAGCCACGTCACGGATGGTATTCAGGCGGTCTTCATGGGTCGATTTGCCCGACTTGAAGCCGTATTTGGCCACCAGCTTGAATTCATCGCCGTCGCTGCCCGGTTTGCCGGACAGGTCGAAGCCGCCGTGGGTATCGACTTTCTGGAACAGGGCGCGGGTGCGGTCGCTGTCGCGGCCCACCAGATCGTAGACGAAGCGCTCGAAGTTCGACGCTTTCGAGATATCCATCGACGGGCTGCTGGTGTGATAGGTTTCCTTTGATTTGCGCACGCGATAGATGCCGGTGCGGAAGAATTCATCGAGCACGTCGTTTTCGTTGGTCGCGGCGACCAGCTTGTCGATCGGCAGCCCCATCATGCGGGCGATATGGCCGGCGCAGATATTGCCGAAGTTCCCCGACGGGACCGTGAACGACACTTTCTGGTCGTTGCTGGTGGTGGCCGACAGGTAGCCGCGGAAGTAGTACACCACTTGTGCCACCACCCGCGCCCAGTTGATCGAATTGACGGTACCGATCTTCTGGCGGGCCTTGAATTCGAGGTCGTTGGAGACCGCTTTGACCATGTCCTGGCAATCATCGAACACGCCGTCGACCGCGATGTTGTAAATGTTCGGATCCTGCAGGCTGAACATCTGGGCGCTCTGGAATGCGCTCATCTTCTGGTGCGGCGACAGCATGAAGACGCGGATGCCCTTCTTGCCGCGCATCGCGTATTCGGCGGCGCTGCCGGTATCGCCGGAGGTGGCGCCGAAGATATTCAGCTGCGCGTCCTGCTTGGCCAGTGCGTACTCGAACAGATTACCCAGCAACTGCATCGCCATGTCCTTGAAGGCCAGCGTCGGGCCATTCGACAGCGCTTGCAGCACCAGCTTCTTGCCGCCCTCCTCTTCCAGC
>JBGSBQ010000585.1:0-3018 GCA_041730475.1 Sphingomonadaceae bacterium | reverse complement strand
ACAGTGAGCAGGAGGTGCTGGGCCAAACCCCGCGCATGCTGCAATCGGGACGGCACGACCGCGCCTACTATACGGCCATGTGGGACAGCATCCAGGCCCGCGGCACCTGGCAGGGCGAATGCTGGGATCGCCGCAAGAATGGCGAGATTTACCCGACCTGGACCATCATCAGTGCCATCCGCGACCCGGACGGAACAGTACGCCACTATGTCGGGACCCAGACCGATATCAGCCTGCGCAAACAGACCGAAGAAGAGATCCGCCAACTGGCCTTTTACGACCCCTTGACCAAACTGCCGAACCGGCGTCTGCTGTTTGACCGCCTGCGGCACACGCTGCTCACCTATGTACGCAGCGGTCAGGTCGGCGCATTGATGTTCATCGACCTCGATAATTTCAAGACCCTGAATGACACGCTGGGCCATGATCAGGGCGATCAGCTGCTCCGTCAAGTCGCCGAGCGCCTGCCAGAGCAGGTGCGCCGCGCCGATACGGTGGCCCGGCTGGGCGGGGATGAATTCGTCGTGATGCTCGACGAGTTAGGTCTCGATAGCGTCCAGGCCGCGCGCGAAGCACAGCGCGTCGGCGAGGCGATTCTGGCGGCGCTGAATCGCCCCTATCAAGTGGCCGGGCGGCCCTACCACTGCACCCCCAGCATCGGCATTGCACTGCTGCGCGATCACAACCTCAGCGTCGAAGAAGCGGTGCGGCAAGCCGATCTGGCCATGTATCAGGCCAAGGCGGCAGGCCGCAATACCCTGCGCTTTTTCGAGCCGCAGATGCAACTGGCCGTCACCAGCCGCGTAAAACTGGAACATGACCTGCAGCAGGCGCTGCTCGCCGGCGACTTTGAACTGTACTACCAGCCTCAGGTCGATACGGAGCAGCGCATCATCGGCTCCGAGGCACTACTGCGCTGGCACCAGCACGACACCAGCATCGTGCTGCCTGACCAGTTCATCGAGCTGGCCGAAGCAAACGGCTTTATCGTGCCGCTCGGCCAATGGGTGCTGCAGGCCGCCTGTCGCGAACTGGCCGAGTGGGCCAGCGAGCCAATGCTGCGGGAGCTGACGCTGGCTGTCAATGTCAGCCCGCGTCAGTTTTTGCAAGCCGATTTTGTCAGCATGGTGCACGATGCCCTGCGCACTACGCACGCCGACCCGCAGCGCCTGAAACTGGAGATCACGGAAAGCCTGCTGCTGGATGACTTTTCCACCGTGGTAGCGCGCATGGAGGAGCTAAAGCGCAGCGGCATCGGCTTCGCCCTTGACGATTTCGGCATGGGCTATTCCTCGCTCTCCTACCTGAAGCAGCTGCCGCTTGAGCAGCTGAAGATCGACCGCAGTTTCGCGCGCGACGTGCTGAACGACCCGAACGATGCCGCCATCGCGCGCATCATCGTCCTGCTCGGCCATACTCTGGGTCTGAGCGTGGTCGCCGAAGGGGTGGAGACCGAGGCGCAGCGCCAATTTCTGGCCAGCAGCAACTGCAGTGCCTTCCAGGGCCTGTGGTTCAGTGGACCATTGCCGGCCGGGCAATTCCGCCAGTTCGTGCTGCAGGCTAGTGCGGACCGGCCGGCATAACCGGAGACGCCCGCCGCCCGCCTGCAGCCGCCAGGTTCTGGCGCCGGTCGGCCGCGCGGCTGCGCCGCTGCGGCAACGGCGCCGCACAGTCCTGCAACTCGCGACGCCACTGCTGCAACGCCGCCTGCAACGGCACATGGCAGGCGCAGGCCTGCTGTTGCAAAGCGGCCACATCCACCATGCGCAAACTGAAGCGTCGGGTCGTCAGCGTGCCCTGCCCACGCAGGCGGGCCAGCGCGTGACTGACACTTTCGCGGCGCAGCCCCAAAATATTGCCTAGATCGTCATGGGTCACGGCCACTGCATCGCACTCGAAGCGTGCCCGGATCTGCAGCAGCCAAGCGCACAGGCGCTGGAGCGCGCTGTGATGCGTCGCACAACCATGAAGCTGACTGAGTTCACCGAGCTGCCTCGCCATATAACGCAACAAGAGCGCGCGCACCCGTTCCGACTGCCGGGCGCTGGCGCGCAGCACCTCCAGGTCGAGCTGATAGGCCCATCCCCGCAGCGTGACCAGCAGTTGCGTCGAGGGTCGGTCCGCGCCCAGCAGGCACGCTACTACACCGCTCAGGCCTTCACTGCCGATCGCGGCAATCTCCGTCAGATGCCCGTCGGCCAGCGACTGCTGCACCGACAGCAAGGCATCGACGGGAAAATACACTTGACGGACCGGCTCAAACGCCTGCTGCAAGACCGTGCCAGCTGATAATTCGACGGGCCGCACGTGCGCCATCAGCGTAGTCTGGGCGGCTAACAATGCATGCAATAAATGATTACCTGAATAGCAAATGGTCATGGCGCGCTCCAATGCAGACAGGGCGGCGCGAGCGCCGCCTGCGACATCCCACTATAAAACAGGGCCAGAGCACTGGCGGCGCAGGAACCTCGTCTACATCAATCCCCTGCCGAATACTGAATCAAGGCAACAGCACCGACAGCTCGCGCGCCCCCTCCTGCAGCACCGGCAGGAACACCTCGATCATGTAGGCCGCGCTGACGCGGCTGGCCTGCACGCCCACATTCAGCGCCGCCAGCACATTGCCGGAGGCGCCGCGCACCGGCACCGCCAGCGAACGCAGGCCAACCTCCAGTTCTTCGTCATTCAGGGCATAGCCGGACTGGCGCACCTCAGCCACGATGGCGCGCAGGCCGGTTGCCGACACCACCGTCTTGTCCGTGTAGGCCTGCAGTTTAACGCGCTCCAGATAAGCATCGAGCGCCTCCTGCTCCAGTTGCGCCAGCATGACCCGGCCCAGCGAGGTGCAATACGCCGGCAACCGGCTGCCCGTATTCAGCGACACCGACATGATGCGCGACGTGGCCGAACGCGCCACGTACAGAATCTCATCCTCCTGCAACACGGCCAGCGAACACGATTCATTCAGCTTGCGACTGATGCTGTTCAGATAAGGCGCCGTCGACACCGTCAGCGGCG
>JBGSBQ010000584.1:0-3019 GCA_041730475.1 Sphingomonadaceae bacterium | reverse complement strand
CGGCGCCTTCGGACGGTTTGTCTGCGTCTTCCAGATCCAGCGTGCGGCGCGCCGCGTCGCCGGTGAATTCGTCGTACAGCCATTCACCGTTCACCTGCGTCCGTCCCGCCGGTACCGGACGCTCGACCGGTGGCCGCATTTGCAGCGCCACGCGCATGTAGTCGATCCAGATCGGCAGCGATACCGGGGCGCCGAACTCCTTGCCACCCAGCGATTTCGAATCGTCATAGCCCATCCACGACACCGCGACGATGCCGCCGCCGTAGCCGGCAAACCAGCCGTCGACGGCATCGTTCGAGGTGCCGGTCTTGCCCGCGAGGTCGGCGCGTCCAAGGCGGCTGGCTGCCGCGGCGGTGCCGCTGCGCACCACTTCGCGCAGCATCGAATCCGTCACATAGGCATTGCGCGGGTCGATCACGCGCGCTTCGTCCGGCAGCGTTTCACGCGGCTTGGTTTCGCTGATGATCTTGCCGCTGCCATCGACGATTTTGGCGATCAGGTAGGGTTCGACCGAGTAGCCGCCATTGGCGAACACGCCATACGCAGCGACCTGCTGGGCCGCAGTCACGGTGCCGGTGCCCAGTGTCATGGTCAGGTTCTTCGGATGCTTGGCGACGTCGTAGCCGAACTTGCCCAGATAAGGCTGGGCGTAACCGACCGTGATGGCGCGCAGGATGCGCGCCGAGACCACGTTCTTCGACTGGGCCAGCGCGCTGCGCATGCTGATCGGGCCATCGTATTTGCCATCGTCGTTCTGCGGACGCCAGACTTCATTGCCGGTATCGGCGCTGCCGAATTCGACTGGTTCGTCGAGGATCATGGTGGCGGGCGAGAAGCCTTTTTCCAGCGCTGCCGAATACACGAACGGCTTGATCGAGGAACCCGGCTGGCGCCAGGCCTGTGTCACGTGGTTGAACTTGTGCAGGTTGTAGTCAAAGCCGCCGACCATGGCGTGGTAAGCGCCGCTGACTGCATCCATCGATACGAAGGCCGCAGCGACCTGCGGCACCTGCGTGATCGACCAGGCGCCCTTATCGCCTTGCATGATGCGGATCACCGCACCGGGACGCAGGCGCAGGCCATCGCGTGCCTTGTCCGACAGCGCCGGCGTGGCCAGCCGCAGACCGTCGCCGCTGATGGTCAGTTCTTCACCGGCCGGATTCTGCACCTTGACGGCTTTTGTACTGGCTTCCAGCACCACGGCCGGGATCAGACGGTCGCTGCTCGGGCGTTTTTGCAGCGCTTCTTCGATGGCGTCGTCGCGTTCTTCTTCGCTGGCAGGCAGCTCGATGAAGGTCTCCGGGCCACGGTAACCGTGGCGCTGGTCATAGGCCAGCACATTGCGGCGCACCGATTCATAGGCCGCATCCTGGTCAGCCTTCAGCAGCGTGGTGTAGACGCTGATGCCTTTGGTATAGCTGTCTTCCTTGAACTGCGCATACACCACCTGCCGCGCCAGTTCGGCCGCGTATTCGGCGTGGGTGTCGAATTCCTGGCCGCGATGGCTGACGTGCAGCGTTTCATGCAGCGCTTTCTGGTACTGTTGTTCGCTGATGTAATCGAGGTCGCGCATGGCTTTCAGCACCTGATGCTGGCGCTGCTTGGCACGTTTCGGATTGACGGCCGGGTTGTGGCGGGCCGGGTTCTGCGGCAGGCCAGCCAGCATCGCCATTTCGGCGATGTCGAGCTCTTTCAGCGGCTTGCCGAAATAGGTTTGCGCGGCGCTGCCAAAGCCGAACGAGCGCTGGCCGAGGTAGATCTGGTTCATGTACAGCTCGAGGATCTGGTCCTTGTTCAGCGTGGTCTCGATCTTCAGGGCCAGCATGACTTCATTCAGCTTGCGGCCATACACCTTCTCGCGCGACAGGAAGAAGTTACGGGCGACCTGCATCGTGATGGTGGAGCCGCCCTGACGGATCGCGCCGCCCAGATTGGCGCGCAGTGCGCCCAAGGCGCGCTTCCAGTCGATGCCGTTATGTTCGTAGAAGCGCTTGTCTTCGATCGCCAGAATCGACTTTTTCATCATGTCCGGCACTTCCTTGATCGGCACGAAATCGCGGTGTTCTTCGCCGAATTCGCCGATCAGCGTCTTGTCGGCGGTGTAGATGCGCAGCGGGATCTTGGGACGGTAATCGGTGATGGTGTCCAGCGCCGGCAGGTTGGGTGCAATGTACAGCAGCATATACGCCAGCAGCAGAGCGCCGGCTAACAGGCCGGCCAGTGCGATAGCGATCAGGCCACGGATGGCATTGCGGCGATTCAGCCAGACGGGGACAGCGGAAGCAGGAGCGTTCAAAACACGAATCTCATGGTGGCTTGGGAGGGGGAGATTATAGTCGAAGCCCGCGCCCATCCTGAAAACTGGAGTCAGCCCGGTAGTGTGTGCTATGTTGTTGTCTGGCTATAATGAATTTCCTGATTGGCTCATCCGGGGTAGACATGGCAGAACCGCAGCACACGATAGATTGTGATGTTCTGGTGGTTGGCGGCGGCATCAACGGCGCCGGGATCGCGCGCGACGCGGCCGGACGGGGCCTGTCGGTGGTGCTGTGCGAGTAGGATGACCTGGCTGCCCACACCTCATCGGCGTCGACCAAGTTAATCCACGGCGGCCTGCGCTACCTCGAATATTACGAATTCAATCTGGTGCGCAAGGCATTGATCGAGCGTGAGGTGCTGTTGCGCGCCGCACCGCACATCATGTGGCCGCTGCGCTTTGTGATGCCACATGCGCCCGGGCAGCGGCCGGCCTGGCTGATGCGCGCTGGCCTGATGCTGTACGACTTGCTGGCGCGGCGCGAGCTGCTGCCCGGCTCGGCCGGCGTCGATCTGCGCAGTCACCCGGCGGGCAAGCCGCTGAAGCCGGAATTTACGCGCGGCTTTGTGTATTCCGACGGCTGGGTCGACGATGCGCGGCTGGTGGTGCTGAACGCGCTCGACGCGGCGGAGAAGGGCGCCACCGTGCTGACGCAGGCGCTCTGCCGCAGCGCGCTGCGCACGGCCACTGGCTGGCAGGCCG
>JBGSBQ010000583.1:0-3019 GCA_041730475.1 Sphingomonadaceae bacterium | reverse complement strand
CTGGTCGAGCATGTGATCGAGGAAGGGCACGCCGGTGTTCAGCTTCTGCTGGCCGGTGCCGTCAAGGTTGATCGAAACGCGAACTTGCGTTTCGTTGGTATTGCGCGTGATTTCTGCGGTGCGGTTCATGAAAAGGCTCTTGCGATAGTCTTAAACTGCCAGCGATGCGGCCAGCGCATCGAGGAAGGCGGAATTCTCTTCCGGGGTGCTGACCGTGATGCGCAAACAATTGGCCAGTACAGCATGCATTTTACTCACATTTTTGATTAATACCTTGTGAGACAGGAGTTTCGCGTGGGCATCATCGGCATTTGGCACCCGAATCAAGATAAAATTCGCCGCCGACGGGAATACCGTCACCCCCGGCAATTGGGCCAGTGCGGCCGCCAGATCGCTGCGTGCGGCGCGCAAGGCACTGGCCTGCTGGTTCAGCACCTCGATGTGGTCGAGCGCGAACTCGGCCGCTGCCTGGGTCAGTACGTTGATGTTGTAAGGAGGCCGCACTTTGTCGAATTGCTCCAGCAATTGCGGCGCCGCCGACATGTAACCGAGGCGGATACCGGCCAGTCCCAGCTTGGAGACGGTGCGCATCACCACCAGATTCGGGAATTCCGGCAGGCGCTGCATGAACGATTGCTGGGCAAACGGTTCATACGCTTCATCCACCACGGCGATGCCGGTATCGCCCAGCGCTTCGATGATTTCAACGATGGCCGCGGCATCGAACAGATTGCCGGTCGGGTTATTCGGGTAGGACAGGTAGACCAGCGACGGTTTGTGCTCGGCGATCGCGGCCAGCATGGCAGCCTTGTCCAGTGCCAGATCGGCCTGCAGCGGCACGTCCACAAAATCCATGCCGGCATACTGGGCCGAGCGCTGGTACATGACGAACGACGGCGTCGGCGCCAGCACCACGGCACGCCGGTCCTGCAGCGCGCACGCCATGTCGAGGATCGAGATCAGTTCATCGGAACCGTTGCCGAGGATGACGTCATACCCAGCCGGTACGCCCAGCTGGGCGCACACGCGCTGCTTCAGCGTGGCGTAAGAGGCGACCGGATAGCGGTTCAGGGTGACGGCGGCGAGGCGCTGGCCCAGCTCCTGCAGCAGATGCTCTGGCAGCTGGTAAGGGTTCTCCATCGCATCCAGTTTGATAAAACCACTCGCATCGGCCACGTGGTAGCCGCTGATGGCGCGCACGTCGGAACGGATGGTGTTGGTGATGAGGGTGTCGAGGGAAGACATCTTACTTAAGCTCCTGAGGTGATTGCTACGCTAGGACTTCATCTGCCGGTGCCGTCTTCTTGACGGTCCGACTTCGTTTGGGCGGCGCTTGCGGCGCCGCTTTCTTGACAGCCTTGCGGGCTGCCGCTTTCTTGGGCGCCGGGGCCGGCGCATCGAGCGCCACCAGGCGCTCTTCGATAATCGCGCAATAGTCGGGATTCAGTTCGAAGCCGACGAAATTGCGGCCGCAGCGCTTGGCCGCGATCGCCGTGGTGCCACTGCCCATGAACAGGTCCAGCACCACGCCGTCCGGCGGGCACGAGGCCTTGACCATGCGCTCGATGATCTCGAGCGGCTTCTGGGTCGGATGGTCGGCGCGCTCCGGGTGTTCCTTGTGCAGGCGCGACACGCTCCACAAATCCTTGGGGTTATAACCGACTTCCAGCCATTTGGCGCCGATGAAGATCGAGCGCGAACGGGCTTTCTTGGTCTCGGCGTCGTACGCAATCCGCACCGCATCGAGGTCGAAGTAATAATCCTTGCGGCGCACGAAGAAACCGATGGTGTCATGCACCGACGAGTAGCTGCGCACGCTGCCACCCATCGACGGCACCCGGCGGTCCCAGATAATCTCGTTCATCATCGTCATGCGGCGCTTCAGCATGACGAAGATTTCGGGCGAAAAACGCCACGTCAGAAAGATATACAGGCTGCCGTTCGGCTTCAGCTTGGGCAGCGCCGCATCTATCCACTGCTCGGTCCAGGCCAGATAATCGTCGACTGTCTGCTGGTCCGAGGTATTGCCGTAGTCCTTGCCAAGGTTGTAGGGCGGATCGGTGAGGATCAGATCGATAGCGCCATCCGGGATGCGCGCCAGTCCGGCCAGCGCATCCTCACAGAACACCTGATTGATCCAGGTAGCCGTCATTTCAGGCGCAGCTCCGCGCTGCGGGCGTGGGCCTGCAGACCTTCACCGTAGGCCAGTTCGGCCGCCACCTTGCCCAGCGTCTGCGCGCCGGCTTCGCTGACCATGATCAGCGACGAGCGTTTCTGGAAGTCGTACACGCCCAGCGGCGACGAGAAACGCGCCGTGCGTGAGGTCGGCAGCACGTGGTTCGGGCCGCAGCAGTAATCGCCCAGCGACTCGGACGAGAAGCGGCCGAGGAACATGGCGCCCGCATGGCGAATCTGGTCGGCCCATTGCAGCGGGTTCTCGGCCGAGATTTCGAGGTGCTCGGCGGCGATGCTGTTGGCGATCTGGCAGGCTTCTTCCATGTCGCGCACCTTGATCAGCGCACCGCGGTCACCCAGCGAAGTGCGGATCACGTCCTTACGCGGCATAGTTGGCAGCAGCTTGGCGATGCTGGCTTCGACCTTGGCGATGTAGTCGGCATCAGGGCACAGCAGGATGGCTTGCGCCAGCTCGTCGTGCTCGGCCTGCGAGAACAGATCCATTGCGACCCAGTCCGGATCGGTGGTGCCGTCGCACACCACCAGAATCTCGGACGGGCCGGCGATCATGTCGATGCCGACGATGCCGAACACGCGGCGCTTGGCCGCCGCCACGTAGGCGTTGCCCGGGCCGACGATCTTGTCGACCGGCTGTATGGTCGCGGTGCCGTGCGCCAGCGCGGCCACGGCCTGGGCTCCGCCGATGGTGATCACGCGCGTGACGCCGGCCAGCGCGGCCGCCGCCAGCACCATCTGGTTCTTCACGCCGTCCGGGGTCGGCACGACCATGATGATCTCGCCCACGCCGGCCACCTGCGCCGGAATCGCGTTCATCAGCACCGAC